>CAZIQX010000181.1:0-5676 GCA_964541325.1 uncultured Chitinophagales bacterium
CGTTGTAACGTTACCGGATTAATGCGATTATCTTTGTGAAAACCAGGCAGAGGTAACCATCCCCAAATAGGACCTTTAGGGTTTAACACTCCACCTGCATCAGAGCGATAGTTATGCTCTGCTTGGGCAATTAAGGTATCTGTAGTAGCGCCCGGAAAATAGGTTGGATAACCCAAACGATTTGCCCAAACTCGACCAACTACATAAAATCCAATACCGTCCACGTGACGATTTCCGGTTCCACGAGGATACACACCATAAGGGGTATCACTATATCGGGAGTATTCACCATGATTTCGGTAGTTACTTTCAATCAGGTTTCCATCCATCACCCCGCGAGCAATCTGACTTTCACGCCCACGATAAGATAAATCAACCGGGTCAACAATTTGTGCTTTTGAGCTTAATACAAAGCCACTCAAAAGACTTAAAGTAAAAATGAATTTTTTCATACGTAACTCTTTCACGATTCCATTCCTAGAGTTTGATGTTTAATCCAAGGCTTATCATGCGAGGAGCACCAAAAAACTCCTGACGATAAAACCAGTCATCCAAAGTATTTACACCCAAAATGCGGAAGGTTCCGTTATCAATTTGTTGTTGCAAACGTTCTTTTTCCGGTGTTTCCGTAGCGGTACCGGAATCTCCATAGATTCCATTATCCCTGCGAAAATCAAAGAGGTTATCAATCTGAAGGAACAATTCCACATCCTGTTTAACAAATTCCGGTTTGTAGAATAGTCGCAAGTCAGAAGTTAACTGAAATGGTCTGTCATCATTATTAGGTACAAAAGATTGTACAAAATTCCGGGTTGTTGTATATGGACGACCACTCAGGAATCGGTTCACCATAGAAATGGTTAGTCCTTTTCTGAATTGGTAAGTAATTTGATTGTTTAATACGTGGCGTCTATCCCAATCTAATCTGGCTAAAACGAGAGTTTCACTTAAACCTGCTAGATAGCGTTGGAATTGGTCACCTGAAACCGCATACGAACCATCCACAAATTGTAAGGTGTAATCAATATTCCAGCTTAAGCCTTCTACAGGACGCTGAAAAAGAGATAATGTAAATCCTCTTACAGTACCATAATCGCGGTTTATCAAATAGGCAGCTTGTGAAGCACCCGCTACACTACGTTCATATTGTGTTGCCAATAAATTTCTGACGTCTTTTGTGTACAGAGTCAACTCCATACCTAATTTATCGGTAAGACCTTGTTGCAAACCAATTTCAAAAGTTGAGGTCTGTTGTGGACGAATGTCTGCGTTTCCATAACCGGTTGTTTCGCTACCTGAGTCAAAATCGAATTCCGGATTTCGGTAGATATCAGAGTAGTTTGGCACCTGAAAGAACATACCGTAAGAGAAACGAATAACACCTGTTGCAGAAATCGGGAAGGCAACGGCTAAACGTGGCGAAATCTGATATTTTGGTGAGGCAGCTTTTCGGTTACGAATTGAGTCAGCCGGGTTATTAGGATCTTCAATGTAAGCTAAATTCGCTTGCGACCACTGAATTGGCACATCATAACGAGCATCAAAATAATCCAATCGCAAACCGGCGTTTATGATCAGATTTTTAAATTCGGTTTTGTTTTGAACATAATATGCCATTTGAATCGGCGTAGCATCCAAATTGGTATTACGCCACTCTTGTTGGGTTCTAACGGCATTAAAATTAGTTTGCTGATTGAGGTCAATACCAATGTTGTTGTTTTCCATGTTCTGAATCTGAACCTGAAAACCGGCTTTTACCTGATTATATTTGTCAATCTGACTCGTAACACTACCTGCAACTGTATGTAATTGAGCTGCATTGGCTGCATAACTTAAATCGTTGCCTCCCATCAAATACGCATAACCACCCTGCTGAGATGAATACGCACCGGGTTGTAATCGGGCATCAAAAAGAGAATCATTTTGAACCGGATCACCATACAAAGAAGATTTAAAATCGTCTAACTGATAACTGTACGTTAAATTGGCAAAGGTATTCTTACCAAATGTGTAACGAGCACCAAAAATTTGAGTTAAGTTAGTTGCATAATTCCAATTTCGCCCATCCGGAACATATTTTCTATCATGGCTATAATATCTGTTTTTAGCATCCTGATAGAACATATTGTATTCCAGTTTCAAGCTGCTAGTTGGGAAATACGTAAGTGATGTGTTCAAGGAAGCACGTTCACCTTGATCCATCATTACATATTCATTATCTCCTGTTGATTCAATTTGCCATGCCGCAGGATTACCTGAATTATTTAAAATGGAACTGATAAAAAGGGATGGGTCACCTGAATAATCATTCGTATTAAATACTCGACGGCCAACTAAATACCCGCTATCATTAATGTAACGAGCACTGATATTGATGCCTAATTTTTCTTTAATGATAGGTCCACCTACCGTAATGTTTCCTTCCCAACGATTAGGAATCGAAGCGGCTTCTGAGAGTGAAACTTTCTCTGTAACAAAATCACTAAGACCAAGCGCATTGCTAGCTTCAGCGTTTCTTCGAAGCATGTAAAGCGGACGATTACTTGCTATTGCACGTCCAAAAGTTAAAGCACTTACCGACCACTGGGATGGTGCACTTTTTGTTTCAATGTTTACAACACCGGAAGTAGCTTGACCATATTCCGCATTAAAAACCCCGGTAATTACCTCCAGGTTTGAAATCATATTTTGCTCTACTTCAAAACCGGCTGTATTGGTGTACGGGTTGTTAATTGGAACACCGTTAACCATGTAGGTTACTTCGTTTAAAGCACCACCACGAAAACTTCCATCTATTACACCTGCTTGCAGGTCAATAACTTGGGCAATAGATAAAGCAGGCAAGTTTTCAAGTTGTTCCTGATCAATAAAAGCTGTTGTTGTTGTTCTATCTTTTTGAACGATTGGTCGTTCAGCGGTAACGGTAACCTCTTCTCCTTCAATTACTGTTTCCCGCATGGTTGCGTTAATTTCTGTAGTTCTATCTTTAATTACACGTACCTCAGTAACCGTAACATCGGCGAAACCGATGTATTTGAATTTTAAAACATGAGTACCGGCCGGAACTGCAATAATTGAATAAAATCCATCCAAATCAGTAATTGTACCTAAGGTTGTTCCATCAACAAATACCTGTACTCCGGGAAGCGGTTCGCCTTGTTCACTTTTAACAAGACCGGTTATTCTTCCATTGCTGCTTTGAGAAAACGTTGATCCAAGCCCGAGAACCAACAAGATGATAAGAGTCAGTAGTGATCTCATAATCGAAGCGTTAAAAAGCCCAAACCGCCCACAAGGGGCGATTTGGGTTTTAAGTTTATGTTAGATAAGCATTGTGATGCGATTACTTAATCAACATCATTTTCTTAGATGATACGAATGAACCTGCTTGGATGCGGTAGAAATACACACCGGAAGCTAAGTTACGAGCATCAAAAGAAACATTATGAACACCTGCATTCATCAACTGATTATTCATCAGTGTTGCAACTTTTTGACCTAAAACGTTATACACAGTCAATGTAACGTTATTTGCTTTAGGAATGGTGAACGAAATGTTTGTGCTTGGGTTGAATGGGTTTGGATAGTTTTGATTCAACTTGAAGCTGAGTTGTTCTTTTGGTGAGTTGTCATCAACGCTAGTTACAACAACATCTTTACCTACAACTGCAACTGCACCGATACCTGCAACACTAGAAGTTTCTTCTAATGGACGGTAACCTTTGGTGTTGTACCATAATTCGTGGCCTGAACCCCACCATGGTGAACCCGGGTCGCGGTCAATCAAGTTGAGCGCAAAAGGAATCGTCATGATTTCGTTATCTGCAGGAGGTGTGAATGCATCATCAGTTTGGTTTTCGTCAGCGATTAAGTCAACCGCATCAATAGCAGCCAAGATTTTCCAACCCGTATATTCATCGCTTTCATTATAAGTCATTTCAAAAACGGTAGGATATACAAACGAATGGTTTGAGTTGTAGTAATACGTAGTATCACCAACACCATTGTTTTCAGTACCGGCTTTTTCTAACCATAAGCGTGAAACTAAACCATCAGGAATTCCACCGTTACGTTTGTCGGCAGCATCTACATAAGGCATGTAAGAAATGAAGTAATCCGGACGATCACCACGGCTTCTTAGACCAGTTGCACCGGTTGCTGGATTTACTTCGTATGTTCCTAAGAACATCATGAGTTGTTCCATACCATACACGTTCCAAGGCAAACTACCATCTTTTTTAGCAGCATCAATATCATGTATCCATGTACCACCACCGTTAGCGGCGTTGTTTGGATCATAAGTTGCGATTTCGCGCATTTCTTCATCACTTATTTCAGCATACAGGTAGAACGTGGTATATCCTTCTGTTTCATTGTTACGGAATGCCATCCATACTTTGCCGGATGCATCTTCTGGACCGGTGTAAGGATCAGCTGCATCGTTATCTAATTTCAGATTCAATGGGAAGTATACATCAGCGCGGAAACCCTCGGGACCAGCTGTGCCAGCATCGAAATTCGCAATAATTGCATCTTCTTCTTCAGCTGATAAGCCATAAATGTAAGGCATTTGTTTACCGGTTACATTAATGGTTGCTTTGCTTGGAGCAGCATCCGCAGGGATATAGCTGTATTTGTTTGATGGATACAACATGAAGTTGTACGTCAAATCCAAATCATTAGGATTAATACCAGCAAAAGGTAAGCGGAAAGTGAAGGTTTCTGCACCAGCATACACACCTGCACGGTTTTGACCTAAATCAGAGTATTTAGCAATTGAAGCACCTGAATAATACAATTCATAACCTGCAATATCGCTGTTTAAGTCATGATTCCAAGTAACGATTAAGGTATCGTTAGAAGCATTTGCACTTGCTGTTAATTGTGGCACAGGGGCTGTTGGAACAGCGGTTGCCTCATCAAATGCAAGATCATTCATTTTACCGATATAGATGTAATCAAACTCGGCAGTTGCAGAACCGGAAGCAGAGTGAGTCATACCAATAAAACGAACATTATACCAGGTTAAATCTCTCCAAAGTGGATCTGATGGTCCAATGTTGTAAGAACCTGACCAAGCATCAGCATAACGCCAACGAGCACGCATTGGGTCGAGTTCACCACGAGCAACAGCTGTATCTTGTTGCGCTTTAGTTGGTAATGGAAGCGGAATAGCTAACTCATACCACTTACCGTTATACATGGTATCAGGGAAAGCCCAGTTAACTTGGAAACCGTAGTCTCGTGCTGCTTGACTTGGATTATTATCGAGCATATCTGCAATCATGAAAGCCAATACCGGATTATCATCAGGTAAAACACGAACACGCATGTAAAGTGTATCTACACGGTCAATGTTTGCCTGCATATTGCGACCTTCATCATAATAGAAACCTCTTGCACCAAAGTCAGCAGGAGTTAAGCGTAACACTTTGTTACCTGGCATATCAGCATAAGAGAGTACGTTTGAAACATCTTCGTTTCTTAATGATAAGTTATACCCATCCAAGAAGAAGATTTCACTACCTAATAAAGCCGTGTTTTCATCAACTGGATATGGATAGTTTGGCTCGTCTGTTTTTGCTAAATCAACAACGGTTCCGTCTGCTAAAACAGCACTTAAACCGAAATTGTCGAATTTGTTAGCGTTGTTGTAAACACCGCGAGCATATACAA
>CAZIQX010000181.1:5686-7120 GCA_964541325.1 uncultured Chitinophagales bacterium
CCAAAATGGAGGCTATCCTGAATCACACCAACATCACGAACACCGATAGTTACCGGTGGCGCATCAGGTGAACCATGAAAAATCAAAAATTGAGCTTCACCGGCAGTTTCAACCGTTTCAGCAACACCTTCAGCACCATACAAACCGAATGGGAAAGTATTGTCAGTATCAGTATCCAATGGGTTACCTGCAGCAAAAACCACGTAACGAACATCTGCTTCCAAGATCACTGTTTCAGTGAACAATGGTTCTGAGTTGTCTTCTGCATCTTTTGCAACGATATCAATCTTGGTTTCCCCTGCAGGGATATCAACGAAAGCTGTTGCATTGTTGTAAGCTAATCGAGAAACAGCTACTGCATCATTTACATAAACAATTACAGTATCAACCTCGAAATAAGGAGAGTTATGGACGATTTGCACTTTTGCATTTTGAGCGAACGAGCTAGTAGCTGTTGCAAAAAAAGCAAAAACGAGCAAAATCATAGTACCTATTTTCATAAGAATTACCCGTTTAGGTTAAAGTTTAAGGCTAAAAAATCAATACCCACCAACCGCTTTATGTGTATTGGAAGCCCTTTTCCTGAATCTATTGAGTTAAAGTTACTTTTGCAATATTTATGCAAAAAATTATCCCTATTTCATGCAAAAAACTAAAAAAGCGCCATTTGTTGCATATTTAAGCCCATTTTGACCGATTTTTTTACAAGTCTTTAAACTAGCTCCTGCCTAATCTGAAAGTGTTCAAACCATTTCAGAAAACCCCTTTTTTGAGTTCTAATAAAAATTTTCACGATTTTTCTTAGAAAAAGACCGTTTTTCATTTTTTTGCCGATTTTGTTTTACTTTCAGGCTTTTTTGTGCAATTTTTTTTCACTACTATTACGCCCAAGATGAAAACTACGCTCAAACATATCGCCGACGACACCGGAATGTCGATTTCGACTATTTCCAGAGTGCTTCGTGGAAAGGGAAAAATTAGTCCGGATAGCCAAAAAGTAATCCTGGAAAGTGCGCAACGCCTTAACTATCCCTTCAAAAAATCAAACACCCCATTAAATCTTCGTCAGGATATTCATATTGCTCTAATTGCCAATGTGCATGGCGGTGAGTACTATTCAGCTTTCTTTAAGGGATTTAATGAAGCAGCTATTGGTACCAATATCAATTTCAGCTTGTTCAGCGTGCGTGATAAGGAGGATAAAGTATTTGATTTAATCCTTCAGCTTCGCCATAAACGTTTTGATGGTGTGATTTTATTTTTACCCAATCTCGAATTTAAAGACTATAAAGAGATAAAAAAGTTCGAGACCGAAGATTTCGTGATTCTATCCAACGCAATTGTGCAACGTCCACTGCTCGATTCCATCGCTTTTGATAATTATGCAGGCGGATACCAAGTGGTAGAGCACTTTTTTGATCGCGGTTATAAAAA
>CAZIQX010000182.1:0-2052 GCA_964541325.1 uncultured Chitinophagales bacterium
TTCAAAAAAATCAAATTTGACTCTATTGGGTGATCGAAATTTTTATGAGGACAAAATATCGAGCACGACACAAAAAAATGATTGATTACTACGCTATTTTAAATGTGCAAAATTTCGAATGTCGCTCGTAAATCTAATAATCAAACAGCAAGCTTTAAGTCAAAAAGTGATGTTCAAAACAAAGGCACGCAACTAGATTTGTCTTTGTCTTTTGGCATCTGGGAAAGTGTAAATAAAAGCAAATCTAGCTGGGTGATTTGGGGTTTGTTAGTTTTGAGTTAGAAGTGTAATGATATTTGACTACAACAAGAAAATTAATATATTTAAGTCTTAAATCTTTAAGATTATTAGAAAAATGTTTTTCACGTTAGAGCTTTTTGGAAAGTTTACATATTACATCCGCAGGTGGACCTTTTTGTTTGTATCCGCATTTAGCTGGGGAGTATTATGGTATGGCAGTTTTTATAAACTTATCGATGACCAACTGCTTGTAGGCTTAGCTGGTTTTGCCATATCGGCATTAGTAGGATTTTTTAAGCAGAGTACAGAGGATAATAAGTTGACCCTTAATCTGATAGACAAATTCAATGAGGCTTATACATCTGATATAAACGACCTATTTCACTCACTCGAATATAACTTAAATAACCTAACTCAATTAAATTTCGAACAAAAGAATATAATTATTGATTACATGAATTTATCAGCTGAAGAGTTTCTTTGGTTTAGACGGGGTTTGATACCACCAGTAGTATGGAAATCTTGGAAAAACGGAATTAATTACAATTTAGGCTTAACAGGGGCAAAAGAGGTGGTATTAGATGAAATGAAAAAGAGTTCGCGAGGATCATACTATGGATTAAATCATTTTTTTCAATCAATCAATCAAATAAATTGTTAATGAATAAAGGGAGTAGATCGTGGCTTCAGAACTTGAAAAATTTCTTAAAAAAAACGACTCAGTAATTAATGCGGCTGGGCAACTTGCAAATTTTCTTCAAAATCGTCAAATACTAGCGAATCAGGAGAGAGCGAATCTTCTTGAAGCGCAAAAAATTGCACTCGACTATGAGAGAAATCAACTAAAAAGTGAAGAATTAAAACGATTAGCGGAGTTTCAAAATGCTGAAGAAAAACGACTCCAAAAACAGTTAAAAGATGAGAAAGTAAGACTTGTTCTCCTTCAGCTTCTTCCAAGATTAAAGAGCGAAATAAATAATTTAGAATCGAAACAATATGATCAAATTCAATCAGGTTATGCTTATTCGATTATTCTAAGTCAGTTCAATCTAATTAATAATCATAAAAATGTTATATCTGAGTTTCAATTTTTTGATGGTCTTTTAGAAGTAGAGAATTGGCTAGAAAATAATAAGTTGAAATTTTTAGAAGCTGTTGAAATTTTTGAAACTTTTGTTTCTGAGTTATCTGAGTGTCTTCTTCAAATTCAGGCATTGTTAGTCGGACTTGAAATGATTTCTAAAAGGCTGGAAGAGATTCATACCAAAAACATAAATGAAACTGAAGCCTTTGTATCTAAAACGATTAAATCATCAAAAGAAGCAATTTTCAACAAAGTTTTATTATCAAAATTGATTTATAAGCTTAGTATTGTTGAAAAACTACCCCGCTTCTCTTTTGATGAGATTGCAAAGGATCTTTCTGAGACTGACATAATTCCAATAAAAATATACGAAGCAGGAAGTCTACGATCTGTATTAATACAAATTCAGAGCGATCCAGAGAAGACTTCAAAAGAATTTGAGAAATTTTTGACATCACTTAAAGGGAAAATTTTTCAAAACAAAGACTTGATTACTCTATTTGAGATTTTGGTTAAAAAGGCCCCGATAGATTTTACTGTGAAAGATTTTAACAGTTTCAAAGACTTACGAAATTCTTACGTTTTCGATTTAGTGGGAAATCAATATGTTGCAAAGCTTTCTGAATTAAACAATCATGTTACTCAAGTGAAAAATCAATTAGAAATCGATTATGGAACAAGCAGTTTATTTAATGCTCTAAATCAGAATGAGAATAAATTATTTAAAC
>CAZIQX010000182.1:2062-7120 GCA_964541325.1 uncultured Chitinophagales bacterium
ACCTCTAAATGAAGTATTTATTAGGTATATAAATGAAAATTACGACTCATTCACTATGTCTTTAATCCAAAGTCAAATCAATAAGGCCTCGAGAGAGTTTAAAAAAGTAGGAGAAATCGCTAAAAAAATAGCAATCACTGGTACTTTAACTTTCGTAATTTTATTTGCAATCGGTGCATCTGTAAATAATAATGACTTTATCAGTATTGGAATAATTCTCGGAGCGTGCATATTAGTTTTATATTTTTTTTACACAGAATTAACACTGAGGAGTAGTATGGACTCTTTTTATAACGAATCAATTAAACAGTTAACTAAATTTGAGAGTAAGTTAAGTACTATCGAAAAAAGCACAGATTCTGTTTAGTTATAAATTGCGCTAAGAATAAATGATTCACTTTATTGATTGACTTCTCACAATACAGACTTCTATAATTAATTATTAAAAGCTGTTGCAATGAGATCAAATATTGCTTTCAAATTCCTTTAATAAAATGGTATGAGTATGTCCATTTCTATTTAGTCGAAATAATTATTTAAAAAGTTTTAGTGATGACATTGGCTCCCTTGTAATTCCGATCTACATAATTTCTGAAATAAAGAAATCAGTCATTTTTTTTCAAAAATATTTTAAACATCTTTCAGATACATTAAACAACATAGTAAAAAACGTTCTCAAACACTCTCCTAGAACTCCATCAATTGTCACAACATTTTCTGTGTTAGAAATTGGGCTTATATCCACTTCTATAGATTGAGTTAATTCTTCGGGTAACTGATCTAAATGTGCTAAAATGGATTGGGAGCCAAATACATAGAGTTCAGTTTCATTTGCTACAGTGCAGGCAGCCCTAATTGCATGTAATAGTTGTTGATAAGTCATATCATTCCATTTAAATCTTTGATTAACCAAAATGGATTTGATTGAAGTAGTTGTGTCCGAAGCTCTGTTTCTTGTTTGAAAAACAATCTTATTCTCGCAATTGGCCAATTTTTAAGCATATCTAACCAAATGGCGTACGTTTTTTGAACAGGTTTTGAAAATGAATCCCAATTTTTTTCCAAATCTGAAATTACTTGAACTCTTAAATCGGGTTTATCTGATAGCTCTTTTAAAAAGCGATTCATGTTTTCTAAAGAAACCAAATCAAGATCTGAATGCAGTTTTGCTTTTGAATTTTGCGGTTTTGAGAGTACATCAAACCCCCAAATTAATTGATGTGGACGATTGGCAAGTTTATAATCTTCAATGGAGAACATCCTAATATAGAAACT
Organism: uncultured Chitinophagales bacterium; assembly: GCA_964541325.1. GTDB lineage: Bacteria > Bacteroidota > Rhodothermia > Balneolales > M1805 > M1805. Next base: position 3,338 of record CAZIQX010000182.1, read on the forward strand.
CACATCAAATCGCGTCTCAATTGTAGAATCTTTTATTTTGTGGATAATTTTTTGTTTGAGTTGTTGTTGAAACGATTCTTCTGAAATAAGGTCTAGTTCGATAAGGTCGGCATAATGATCTTGTTTTACTGCTAAGCTTCCACTTACATAAACTGCGTGAATAGGTTCATTATCAAATATAGATGTTAAGTTTTGGAAGAGTTGTTTAAGAAATTCAGTGTCTTTTTGAAACAACTCTTTTAAATCGCGAAAAAAGGGATGAGCTTCTCTGAGTGTGTAATGGGTATTCCCTTTTTTGCCACTTTTCATCAAAATTCCAAGGTTCTCTAAAGAATCCATAGCATTGAAAAGACCCTGTTTTGATAAGGTGACAGCCTGTAAAATCTCGCCAGCTGTTTTTGATAGCGGGTATTCAATAGCTAAAAATCGGAGTACTTCAAGTTGACTTCGATTGGCTAATAAGGCTAAAAGAGGTGAATGGAGATAAGAAGCCATAAGGTAAAATAAAATAGACTATAGTCAAATATAGTAGACTATAGTCAAAAAAACTATACTCTCTTTCCCTCTACATTTCCCCGCAACTTCCAATAGGCGAACCGGGAGGCATCGACTCAATTCGGCGTTTAGCTAAGGAGTTTGGATTTTTTTCCACGTTGCCAATCATTTCCAAAGCATCTTGCAAAGCCGAATCTCTGAAAGTCAGTTTCTTTTTCGTAAATGATTTTCCAAAATCTGCTTTAATGGTCTCCAAACTGCGTTTGGCAGCTGCTCGAGTTACCGCAGAAACTTCATCAGAATAGGCTGTTTGTAATACGTTTTCGAGTAAGTTTTCCGCTGTGATACGTTGTATCGCTGTTGGATAATCATCAACAACGATAGACTTCCACGCTGTTGAAACGGTATGGGTATAAATCTCATCAAATCCAGGCAGGTTTTTATCCATTAAGTTCTGCTGAACCACACGTTCCACGCGGGTCGGATGAAATAAAAAGTTCACCGTTGTAGAAATATGGGCTTCTGCAGCAGCAAGAGGATCAAAAATGGGTAGGGTTCTTCCTTTGAACAATTCCCTTCGGTCGTAATAACCGGGTGTGCGTGGGTTCAATTGGGCCAACAGTTCCGGTTTTAAAGCTAAATTTCTGGGCGACATCGACTCGAGCAAAGCTTGTAAGGCATTCATCTGTTCCGCTTTCGAAACAGGAATCACTGTGTAGTTTGCGTCACCACGAACCGCATAACGATAATTGGCTCCACCAATTGATTTTACGGCTGCCTCGGTTTGGTAACGATGAAAGTAATACAAGGGTACTAGTACTTCTTGCATGGTCGTCATCGGTGAGCCTTTTTGGATGGCATTTTCATCGAAACGGTCTAAAGCGAATTTGCGAATTTCCAAGACACGAAGCAGTTCATCGCTAGCTGATGCTCCGTTATCCCATAAATGAGCCGTTGGATGAGCTCCACTTTGCGCGCGGGCATCAAAATCGGAGATAAATTCAAGTTTGTTGTCGATGGATTCTTTTAGGGTTTTTTCGCGATACTCACGATTGGCTTCTTCACTTCCTTCATCAGAGTAGCCGTACTTAATCGCTTGTTTATCCCACTCGCCAATGCCTTTATCATAAGCTTCATCAAACACAATGTGCCCATTTTTGAGTTTTACTAAAGGATGTGGATAATCCATTACTGAAGCACGGTTTTCAATACTTGAAATGTAGTTATGAGCGATTCCCAAAGTATGACCCACTTCATGCGCCGAAAGTTGACGTAATCGCGCTAATGCGAGGCGTGTCATGGGGTTATCTTCGGCATTAAAATCGTCGGTAAAGGGTGAAAGTAAACCCGTTGCAATCAGATAATCTTGTCGAACTCTGAGCGAACCAAGCGAAACATGTCCTTTGATGATTTCACCCGTGCGTGGGTCGTGTAGATTCGAACCATAACTCCAACCACGAGTTGAGCGATGTACCCACTGAATCACATTATAGCGGGCATCTAAAGGGTCGGCCGAATCGGGCAAAACCTTAACTTGAAATGCATCAATAAATCCAGCAGCCTCAAAAGCTTGATTCCACCAACGGGCGCCTTCCACCAAAGCTGAGCGAATCGGTTCGGGAGCGCCGGAATCCACGTAGTACACAATGGGTTCAACGGCTTCACTAGGCGCAGAGCCCGGATTTTTCTTTTTGAGGCGATGTTTCATGATAAAACGTTTCACCAACGATGATTCAATTGGTGTTGCATAATCCTGATAGGAAATACCAAAATAACCGGCTTGTGAATGGGCTTCAACGGGTGTGAAATCGGCATCGGGCAGACGTACAAACGAATGTCGAACACGAAAACTCACGCTTTCAGCACTAGGAACAACGGACTGTATCTGAGCTCCGCTTGGCTGACCTCTTAGAGTGATTAAAGCTTCCATTTCCACATTGTCAGGAAATGATTTTTGAACATCAAACCAAACAACCGAACGATTGGCATCCATCGAATAGGAACCTTGTCCGCGATTTTTCAGCTGATTGGCAACACCGTGCACATCTTGAACCAAAAAGGAGCTTATGTCGATTAAAACACGTCCGTCGGTTTCAGCTTCAATCGAAAAGCCGGCTAACACAGAATGAGCGAACGCTTCTTTAACTGATTTGGCTTCGGCAGGATTATCAGAAATGGCGCGATACCCTAAATTGGGTTGAATAAGTAGTACTTTATTTCCTACGCGTTGAAAATACACAACTCTGTTATCGCCAATCTGACCACGGTCGAGTTCGATATCGTTTGAACCAATTCCTGTCACCAAAAAATTGGCATATAAAAATTCTTCATTAAACCGGGAAACCTCCAGAAAAACCTTTCCGGTTTTTGCATTAGGATAAAGAGTGAAAAAACCCGGTTGAGCTGCAATACCCTTCGTTTTTTCGCTTATTGATTGTGTAAAAGCCTGAAAATTTCCCCAAATAAAAAATGAAAAGACAAGTAAGATAAACTTCATAGATTCAATAGGTTTGCTGCGATTTGTTCCAAAATAGGAAAATGTGTGCTTCAAACTATATCCTTATTAAACCTTAACATCATGTAAAAAATTTGACCTGATTAATTTTGTAAGTTCTTTTCACATTAACCCGAATATGTATGCGATTATCTGTTTTATTCATCTTTATTCTCGGTCTAACCCATTGCGGAAATAAACCAAGTAGTATTGACTTACAAGGTCATAGAGGGGCTCGTGGATTAGCGCCTGAAAATACCATTCCATCGTTTAAATTGGCTGTTGACCATGGTGCAACAACGCTCGAATTAGACTTGGTTGTTTCCAAAGACCGACAATTAGTGATCTCACACGAACCGTGGTTTAATCCGGTGTTTACCACCAAGCCTGATGGCGCAGCGCTCGATACATCCGAACAAAAAAAGTACAATTTGTACCGCATGAATTACGAAGAAATTGCTCAATTTGATGTAGGTAAACGGGTTCACCCGGACTTTCCTGAACAAAAGGCTATGGCGGTATCAAAACCACTTTTTAAGGATATGGTTCGTGATATTGATGCTTACGTGAAAGAAAAGGGGAAAAACCCGATTCGCTATAACATTGAAGTAAAAAGTTCTGCAAAATGGTACGACCGAATGGTGCCCAATCCTGCAGCGTATGCCCAACTCGTGCTTGAAGCCATCAATGAATTGGGCATTAAAGACCGTTGTAATGTGCAATCCTTTGATTTTGAGATTTTGAAACAAGTTCATGCGCAGGATTCAACCATTCGCTTGGATGTGTTGATTGGT
>CAZIQX010000183.1:0-6402 GCA_964541325.1 uncultured Chitinophagales bacterium
GGTATGGTTTTGACAGAGAGATATTTGAGAAAGGCGAGAGTAAAAAACCACGACCGAAAATAATTTATGAAACATATTTACAAGAAGCTAAACAAGTGATGAAAGAAGAAATAAGAGACTATTTTATTAACCACCAACCAGAAATTAATTGGACAAACTTTTGGACTTATTGCGAACGGGAACTATGACAAAAGAAAGAAAAACGCCCTATAACATCACCTATACGCAAGCAGGGGTTTCGTGCTTCGTAGGACAGGAAAGTGCTGAATTTGAAGTTCAGTTCTTCGTAGGAAGTTCAGTGGCTAAAATCCCTCCCTGCGTATAGCTGAGAACCGTTAGCAACCATTAGAAAAACAACATGAAAATAGTTCTAATTCACTACTGTCCGGTAAAAATAGCAAAGTTATACCAACATGTTGTTAGGGGTATTCTGGGGCGATATGTTTGATTCATTCTTTAGGGTAAGCCCCCCTCAGGTGAATTCGAGTTGGGTTTGAGTGCCAGCTTGCGTTTGGAGTAGCAGCTGTTTTTCGGGGTTATTGAGGAAGCCAACTAGGTCGATATAGGTAAACACATGGAGTCTTACCATGGCTGCCAAATTCGATAAAGCCCATTTTCGTTTTACCTTGGCTTGTACCCACTCCAGTAACAACATGGCTATAAAACAGCACCAGAGTTGTATTTCTACCGCATTAACGCTGTCTCCAAGGAAATACGTGAGTGGAAAGTTGGCTTTGAGCTTCTTAACATACAGTTCAATCTGCCAGCGTCGTTTGTAGAGCTGACACACCAGTTCGGGCTCAACGTCCATATTATTGGTGATGAACTCCAGTACTTTTCCGGTTTTAGGGTCACAAAATACAATATGTCGCTGCGTCCACTCTTGGTTGTAACCGGTAGGAAAGCGAACCAAAGCATCGGAGAGGATACCGAATTGGTGGGCCTGTTGGCTCACAGCAAACTCTTGATGATGGGTGAGCTTGGCATTACTTCGTGCCCGCGACACATAGAAAATACCTTTTTGTGACCAGCGTTTATAGGCGGTGTAATCGGTGTAGCCCATATCCATGACCACCCACGAGCCCCAGCCCAGGTGGGGTTCGATATCGTCAATAAAATGGGCATCGTGTTTAGCTCCTGCGCTGTGGCAGACCAAGACCGGACTCAGGCCTAGACCCTCCAAGGCAACATGAGCCTTGATGTCCCCTTTCTTACGTCCGTCCAAGCGTGGGCGTCCGGCAACAGCGAGGATATCTTTGAACAGAGAAATAACGGTGGAATCGATAATTACGAGTTTGGATAGAATTGAATGGGGAATTCGGCTGTCCGGTAAAACGTGTCGAGCTTTACCGGCTAAATGATGAAACACATCGGCAAAAAACGCGCTCGATCGCTTCTGATTGGCCTCGGCTAGGGTTGACCGAGGCACCGGTTTGCCCAAGCCAACATGAGCGAACGTATGCTGATTAGCCAACAAGCCCGTGGTAACTTCTCGGAGTGAGCCCAGTTTAGCCAAACTCGCATAAAGCATAGTAATCAGATGCTGCTCAGCGGTAAAGGATTTGGTGTACCGATTAGCTTGATGTTTACCAACAAGCTTGGATAGGGGAATATATTTGAGTAATTCTAGGAGTTGAGCCAATAGCGGCTGTCCGGTAAAATGAGTAGATTTGCCCATGGTATTCTTTGGTTTTCGCAGACGTAAAATACCAACAAAAAAGGCAAGTCTTTATTCAAGGCTTGCCTTACTTTTTATTTCTCGTTTCCGGACACCAGTGATTGAAAATCTACTTTAAAGGAGATGAAATCCAAACAATGAGACCCTCTTTTTGACAATTTATGACAGCAATCTACTTTGAATTGTATTTGTCCATTTCAGAATCAATGAATGATTTCCTTACAAAATCGTATTTTTGCACGCGAAATTACCCTACAATATGAAAAAAATCGTCTCCTATTTTTTGCAAGGTTTGCTTTTTACAGCACCTTTAGCAACCACTTTGTATATCCTCGTTATATCTTTTCAATTTTTAGATGATCTACTTGCCATAATTTTGGATGACTTCTTCAAGATTGAAATTCCTGGCATTGGATTGCTCACTTTAACATTAATGCTGATTGTGATTGGTTATTTGGGTCAGACAATCATCGCAAAACCTATCAACTATCTACTGCGACAAACCCTTGAGCGCGTTCCACTTTTCGATTTTATTTACAAGGCACTTAAAGACTTGTTTTCAGCTTTTGTGGGCAAAGAACGTAAGTTTAATCGCCCTGTTTTAGTTTGCATGAACAAAGAACAGGGCATTGAAAAGTTAGGATTTATAACTGAAGATGATCTGAGAATTTTAAATGAATCTGACAAAGTAGCCGTGTATTTCCCACATTCCTATAATTTTTCAGGCGAATTATATATTGTTCCTAAACACTTGGTTCGTGAGATTGATGTAAATCCCGGTGATGCCATGAAATTCATTGTTTCGGCTGGTGTAACAGAATTAGAACAAAAGAAATCAAGGTTTAAACGCTCAATATAACCTTGTATCAATTCAAAATTAAAGGTGATGCGTTTTAAATTATTCTTGTCTTGAATAGTAAAATCATTAACTAAATTTACAACTTTTAGAATATTGGATTAATCAGTTTTTAGCCCAACGAAGCTGTTTACATCCGAAATCAACCAAATAGATTTATTCCATCTTTTTATTTGAGACTTTATCAACACACACATCTTAATAGCCTATAAACTATTGTTTAATAATGCTAATTAACCTTTTATTTTAAGAGATTAATTTTTTTAACACTTATTAAATTTTGAGAAACTAATTCAAAAAAATAACGATATTGAGCCTCAACATTACACAAATCATTGATTTGAGTAATTCTATAAATCTAAATCTAACTCGGTATCTATGAAAAAAATCCTATCCTTTTGTTTGGTGGTTTTAGCGTTTACATCCCTAAATGCACAAACTGCTGATGAAATCATTAACAATTATTTTGAAAACACGGGTGGTAAAGAAGCGTGGCAAAGCCTGAAAGGCATTAAAATGTCAGCAAAAGTAAATCAAGGCGGGCTTGAAATCCCCTTAGAAATTTTTCAGTTAGCCGATGGTCGCCAACTAACCAAGGTTACCTTTCAAGGTTTAACAATAAAACAAAACGTATTTGATGGTACTTCTTTGTGGAACACTAACTTCCAAACAATGAAAGCAGAAAAAGCGGATGCGGAAGCTACCGCTATCATGATGCAAGAATCAAAAGATTTTCCGGATGCATTACTCAATTATGCCGATCGCGGATATTCTGTTGAATTAATGGGCAAAGAAACTATTGATGGCACCGAAACATTTAAAATTAAACTCACAAAAAAACCTTTAACAATTGATGGTAAACAAGTTGACAATGTGAATTATTATTATTTCGAGGCCGAAAATTTTGTCCCAATCCTTGTAGAAACTGAAGTGAAACAAGGTCCACAAAAAGGAGCTATCTCACAAACCAAAATGAGTGAGTATCAAGAAGTGGGTGGTGTTTACTTTCCATTTGCACTTGAACAAGGGATTAAAGGAGTGGGTACTGCACCTTTGAAAATTGATAGTATTGAGCTCAATCCTGAAGTAGCTGATACAGAATTTGCATTTCCAGATCAGCAGTAAATCAAACATGATTCAACGTATTTAAACATACAATAAGCCGGTCTGATTTTACCATCAAACCGGCTTTTTTTATTTCATTTATATTCTCAGTAGCATGAAAACATATTTTTTTTTAGCACTAACAACTCTTAGCGCCTTTAGTTTGTATACATCAATAAAGGCACAGGATCTCACACTGAAAGGGAAAGAACTTTTTGGGGATATCAAAGCCCGTCAGATCGGTCCTGCTCTTATGAGTGGACGTATTTCTGATATTGAAGTTCACCCTTCTAATAACCGAATTATTTTTGTTGGCACTGCCGGTGGTGGTGTATGGAAATCAGGTAATGGAGGGATGACCTTTACTTCCGTTTTCGATGATTATCCTCAATCTATTGGAACAGTTGCTATCGACCCAACTAATCCTGACAAAACGATTTGGGTAGGTACTGGTGAAGTTTGGGTACGAAATTCAGTTTCGGTTGGAAATGGTATTTATAAATCCGACGATGGTGGTACAAACTGGAAGCATATGGGCTTAAAAGCCTCAGAGCGTATTTCCGGTATTGAAATCAACCCTAAAAACAGTAACGAAGTGTATGTAGGTGTAATGGGTGCACTTTGGGGTGATAATGAAGAACGTGGTGTTTATAAAACAATCGACGGTGGCAATACTTGGGAAAAAATCCTTTATGTGGATAAAACCACCGGTTGTTCGGATTTAATTATGGACCCCAACGACCCCAATACGTTGTACGCAGCCATGTGGGAATTTCGCAGAACGGCATGGTCGTTCAGTTCCGGTGGTTTAAAAAGTGCATTATATAAAACAACAGACGGTGGTAAAACGTGGAATAAAATCCACAATGGATTTTCAAGTGGGAAACTGGGAAGAATTGCGATAACTGTTGCACCTTCTAACCCCAATGTGTTGTACTCGGTTCTGGAAACGGAAAAAGATGAGGACAAAGGTTTATATCGTTCAGATGATGCCGGCTCAAACTGGATAAAACTCAATGGTGATTTTGGCCTTGTGGTTCGTCCGTTTTACTTTTCACGTATTGTTGTTGACCCCAAAAATCCAGACGTAGTTGTAAAAGGTGGTCTTTTTGGATCTATTTCCCGAGATGGTGGCAAAACGTTTAAAAACCTGGGAGCCATGCATGCTGATATTCATGATATCGAGTTTGATATCAACGACTCCGACCGAATGTATGTAGCAACTGATGGTGGGGTTTATAGAAGTTATGATGGTGGTGTTACCATGGAAATTGTTGAAAATCTGCCCGTTTCTCAATTTTATCATGTCACTGTTGACACAAAAACACCTTATCATGTATATGGAGGCTTACAAGATAACGGTTCTTGGTACGGCCCATCAAGGTCACCGGGAGGCATTGAAGCTCGAGACTGGATGAGTGTTGGCGCAGGAGATGGATTTCGAGTGTACAAACATCCCACAAAAGACATCGTTTACTCCGAAATGCAAGGTGCAGAAAATGTATGGAGATATGACATCTCCCGCAACCAAACCAAAACTATTCAACCTCTTGCCGTTAAAGGTGAGCCTGAGTTGCGATTTAACTGGAATACGCCAATCACAACTTCTCATCACAACCCTGACCGAATTTATATTGGCAGCCAGTTCTTGCATAAATCGGACGATATGGGGGATACTTGGGTAAAAATATCTCCTGACCTTACTACTAACGACAAGAAAAAACAAAACCAAGAAGAATCCGGAGGCTTATCGAAAGACAATTCCGGTGCTGAAAATCACACTACTATTTTCACTATTGCAGAATCACCTCTTGATGAAAACATCATTTGGGTTGGAACCGATGATGGTAACATTCAATTAACCACTGATGGCGGTAAAACTTGGACGAATACCATAAAAAATCTGATTGGCGTCCCTGCTCATACTTGGGTTTATCATATTGAGGCCTCCATACACGATAAAGCAGTTGCCTATGTGGTGTTTGATGGGCACACAGCCAATGATCCAAAACCATATGCCTTTAAAACCACTGATTTTGGCAAAACGTGGACATCCATCATAACACCTGATGTAGAAGGCTTCACTAGAACCTTGCAGGAAGATTATGTAAATCCAAATTTGTTGTTTCTTGGAACTGAATTTGGCCTATTTGTAACGATTGATGGAGGTAAAAACTGGAGCAAATTTACCAATAATGTTCCCGCAGTTGCTGTAATACACCTTGAAATGCATAAAGAAACCAATGACCTCATACTTGCAACACATGGACGTGGAATTATCATCATTGACGACATTAGCCCTCTTCGCGAAATAACCCCGGATGTAGTTGATAAAGATGTACATTTTTTTGCAACTAAACCCACCGTCATTGTGGAAGAAAGTGGTTTTGGTGGTACTTCAACTGAACTTCAATTTGTAGGTCCGAATCCGTCTCGTGATGTTCGATTGATTTATTACTTAAAAAAACGCCACACGTTTGGCAAAATGAGTATGGAAATTCAGGATATGGATGGTCGTACATTGATTGAATTAGTTCCGGGTAAGTCGAAAGGAATAAACGTTGTTACCTGGAATGGAAGCACCAAACAACCTAAAATGGCCAAAGGTAAAACCTTTACGTTTGGCGGGTTTACTTCTCCTAGAGTACCGGCAGGCACCTATAAAGTGGTGATGACCAAAGGAAAAGAAAGCTATGAAACCACTTTTGATTTGATTAACGACCCAACTTCAGTAATCACTAGTGATGAACGTATTGCACAACAC
>CAZIQX010000183.1:6412-7055 GCA_964541325.1 uncultured Chitinophagales bacterium
TGAAGTTGTTCAACATGTCACAAGAATTGGCTTATTTGGTTTATGAATTGGATGAATATATGGCCAAAGCGGATGAATTGTTGGCAACCGATAAAAAAGCCAAAAAAGTAGCAGAACCTGTTCGAACTAAACTCAATTCATTGAAATCAACATTGGTAATTACAACGGGTGATAATTATGTTGGACAGGCAAAAAATCAACTCAGAGAAGATATTTCAGAATTATATTCGAAAATCGCTTCTGGTTTTGAAGCCCCTTCTGCTGCTGAATTAGAAAACCTGAGTTTGCTTACAGATCGTTACCAAAAAGCGGTTAACGAGTTTGAAAAGATTAAATCAAATGAGGTTAAGAAATTGCAAAAATTCTTAACTGAGAAAGGATTACCAACCGTAAACCTTAAAACATATGATGCGTTCTTAAACGACTAAACTTTGCTCTTAATCGCCTTTAACCTATTTCCATAAAATCAAAAGCGTATTGTGAAAGGTAAATTTAGTAATATCTGTTGATGAAGGTTGAAGCTTGCGGGCTTCAACCTTTTTTTATGCTCCGCGGAGTTGTGTAATAAGGTATTCTAAAAAAGTTTCTGCTTCTGGTGTCCCCTCTTCGGGCGACCATGTGGCAAAATATTTGTCCTCATTGG
>CAZIQX010000184.1:0-6980 GCA_964541325.1 uncultured Chitinophagales bacterium
GCCCAATTGGAAATAGCTGTTATAAAATCAGACTTCAAATCACATCAAAAGGAAATCGTCAAGAGAAACTATTTCAAATAAAGAGCTATTAGAACTGCTTAAGTTTATCGAGTAATTTCAATTTTATTAATTCAGAATCCCTATTTTGCCGCAAACTAATCCAAGGATTCTATGAAAATTGTAGTTACCGGCGGCGCCGGATTTATCGGTTCACACATTGTTGACGGCTTAGTAAACGCGGGCCACGAAGTTCACATTATCGACGACCTTAGCGGTGGTTTTTTGGTAAACCTTAATCCCAAAGCTATTTTCCATAAACTCGATATTCGTAGCCACGAAATCACACACCTGTGGGAAAAAGAGCAATTCGAAGTCCTTGTTCACCAAGCTGCTCAAATGGATGTACGTCGCTCGGTAGCCGATCCTATATTCGATGCCGACATCAACGTAAAAGGATTTTTGAACTTGATGGAATCGGGGCGCAGACACGGTCTCAAGAAAGTATTATTCGCCTCAACAGGTGGCGCAATTTATGGGGAACCCGAATATACGCCTCAGGACGAAAACCATCCCTTGCAACCGCTCTCACCGTATGGAATTACCAAATTAGTAACCGAGAGATATCTGTTTTTTTATGAACAAACTTATGGCATTCAATGGATTGCACTTCGTTATGCTAATGTGTACGGACCGCGTCAGAATCCTCATGGAGAAGCAGGTGTAGTTGCCATTTTTATTGAAAAGATGTTAGCCAACGAACCCGCTTTCATTAACGGAACGGGTATGCAGACCCGCGATTATGTGTATGTGAAAGATGTGGTTCAAGCCAATTTAAAAGCCCTTCATTACGATAAATCCGGCATTTTTAACGTCGGAACCCAAAAAGAAACCACCGTAGTTACCCTGTTCCGCAACCTGAAACAGCTCACACAAACAACGATTGCCGAAGACTACAAACCCGGTAAAGCCGGAGAACAAATGCGTAGCGTAATATCTACCCGGAAAATTGAAACTGAATTGGGTTGGCGCTGTCAATTTGATTTAAAAATTGGATTAGCGGAAACAGTTGGGTGGTTTAAAAAGAAATTAAAAGGCTGAAATGTATCGCGTTCAGTTGCAAAATTTTGAGGGTCCACTCGATTTACTCCTGTTTTTTATAAAGCGGGATGAACTCGATATTTACAACATTCCGATTGCCTATATCACCGATCAATTTCTGGAATACATCCATTTTTTGGACGAATTAGATCTTCAGGTCGCATCAGAATTTATTTACATGGCAAGTTTGTTGATGTCCATCAAGGCAAAAATGATGATTCCTAGCGAAAAATCGGAAGAAGAGCTCGAACCAGAAGAAGACCCACGGTTTGAGTTAGTTCAAGCCTTACTCGAGTACAAACGGTATAAGGAAATGGGAGAAGAATTAGCTGTTTTCGACCAAAAAGCTCAATTAATTTATAGTAGGGGTTATATTGAACCTGATAAAGTAGAACCCGAAACAGATAGTGGCGAATCATTAAAAGACATCACTCTATTCGATTTAATGGCTGCTTTTAAGCATATTATGCTGCAACACAAAAAAGAACCTGTAAAACACAAAATTCAACAATTTGAAACTACTATCGAAAAACAAATGCACTTCGTGGTAGAGTCCTTAAAACGGCGTGGAAGATCATCATTTGTTGATTTATGTACCGAAATTCGTACTCGATTAAGCTTAGTAGTAACATTTTTGGCTGTTCTGGAAATGATAAAAGAACACAAATTGAATTTGTATATTGGCGCCTCACCGTTGGACTTTCACATTGAACTTAGCTCTGTTGATACCAAACTCGATTTCGAAATTGATTCCTATAATTAAACAATTACATTAACTAAACAAACATCCTTATGAAAAAATGGATACTACCTGTTTTGGCGGGTGGCATACTCGCTTGTTCTCCAGCAAAAGAAGCAGAGAAAAAACCAGCTGATGCTTACGATTTTGCATCAGTCATTGATTCTGCATACATCTACAAACATCTTTCCGTAGTTGCGCACGATTCGTTGGAGGGGCGCGATACCGGTTCAAAAGGACTTGAAAAAGCTGCCGATTACCTTATCAATCAATACAAAAGACTTGGGTTACGAGGCGGCATGCCTGATGGTTCTTTTCTACAGCCTGTAGAGTTAAATACGAATCGCTTAAACAGCCAAACCTACACGATTTTTAAAAAATCAGACAAAGACACCACAGAAGTTGCAACCTCTGTTCTAAACAAAGAATCGGTTGCCGATTTTGTGAATTTATATGGTGGTAACGTTTCCTTTAAAGCAGATGTGGTTTTTGCCGGTTTTGGTGTAACAGATATCGCCCGTGGTATTAAGCCATTTGAAGGTATAGATGTAAAAGGGAAATGGGTTATGGCCTTTTTGGATATTCCAACCGTTGTGGATGGAGACACCGTTTATTCCCCTGGAACAACCAATAATGTTCGTTTCCGCGAAATCGTAATGGCTTTAGGTGCACGTGGTGTATTATTGATTCCTGAAAGCGAATCACGTTTCGACCGTAACGCTACATCAGCGAAAGAGACTATCGGTAAAACCTCCGGTTTGCGTTTGGCTTATCTTGATGAAGGCAACGACCTTGGTTTTTCGTACGGTTTGGTGCGTCCAACCACTGCTGCTATGCTTTTGGGTTTAGCGGATACAACCGCATTAAAAACTGAATATGATGCCTTATTGAAAACAGTAAGCACGTTTAAGGCTACTGAAACTCCTTATCAAATTGAGATAGCAACCGATATTTCTCCCGAAAAAGTAATTTCCTACAACGTTATAGCTATTTTGGATGGTGTAGATCCGGTTAAAAAAGAAGAAATCGTTGTGATGAGCTCTCACTACGACCACGTGGGTATTGGTTCACCCGATAGCAAAGGAGATACCATTTACAATGGCGCTGACGACGACGGTTCCGGAACGGTTGGTTTGTTAGGAGTAGCAGAAGCCCTTTCCAATGCAAAAAAAGCAGGCGTTGGTCCACAACGTTCCGTTATGATTTTGCATGTAACCGGTGAGGAAAAAGGCTTGCTTGGTTCTCGCTATTATTCTGACCACCCAACCTGGCCGATGGATAAAACCATTGCAAACGTAAATGCCGACATGATTGGCCGTATCGATAACGATTATCAAAAAACAAACGATGGCGATTACATTTACATTATTGGTGCAAGTATTATTTCATCGGATATGGATAGCCTTTTGCAAGTTGCTAACACCAAATCAGTGAAGATTAAATTGGATATGAAATACAACGACTTAAACGATCCTAACCAATTTTATCGCCGTTCTGACCATTGGAATTTTGGACGTTTAGGGGTGCCGTTCTCGTTTTTCTTTAATGGTGTTCACGAAGACTATCACCGTCCAAGCGATCATATTGAAAAAATTGCGTTTCAGTCGATGGCGAAACGTTCACAGTTATTGTATGCCTACACCATTGAGTTAGCCAACATGAATGGACGTCCGGTAGTGGATAACCAAGAGTTTATAAATAAAACTCAAGCCAATCCTAGATAAGGTTTAGGTAATTTTATTTTGATAAAGGCGCGGATGAACATTCGCGCCTTTTTTGTTGGGGGGGGGGGTTAAACCTCATGTGACAGCTCCATCCACCTCTTCACCTCTTTTCACAGCTCCTGCTGTCAAAACTACTACTGACCTATGCGATTCACCTCTTTTCACACCTCCCGCTGTCACAATGATAGAACGAGTATTTGTCATAAGAACCACTGACCTATGCTATTAAGTGATATCAATTGTCTTCTTTGGGCATGCCCCTCATTCGCTACGCTCACTCGGGTCGGGCTATCCGCTTGTAGTCCTCGAAAGCTTTGGGTTGATTGCCAGGAAAACGATGTTACCTGCACAAAATCAACAATCAGAAATCAAACATCTACCATGCCAAAGCTTTCTGTGGGCTACCGCTTTTTTCCCTCATGCGGGGAGATTTACTGGGCTTTTTAACTATTGCATACGTCTTACTTTTGACTTACATTCATTCCTATGAAAACAGCTACACTATCATCTAAAGGACAAATTGTATTGCCTTCCTATTTACGGAAGAAGCTAAATCTTCATACAGGCGATGAACTACTTATTACAGAAACCGATGAAGGCATTTTGTTAAAAAGAAAAACCATCAAGAAAACGAAGAAAATTATGGATGTAGCGGGCTCGGTTAAAACATCAGTTAAGCTCTCTGTTGAAGAGATGGATGAGTTAGTAAACAAGCATTTTAGCGAAAAGTAATATGGTTGGCGTTGATACTAATATACTTGTACGATTTCTTACCGCCGACGATGAAGATCAATACCAACTTGCACTTAAATTTCTTATGGAGCATGATGAAGTTTTTGTGCCAAAAACGGTTTTATTAGAATTAGAATGGGTATTACGTGCAGCTTATTCGATTCATAAAACAGAAATTGCTAGCATTTTTACAGACTTATTAAGCATGGAGCATCTTGTTATTGAAGATGAAGATGTTTTATTAAAAGCCTTGAATCTTTACAAAATGGGTTTTGATTTTGCGGATGCAGTTCATTCGCTAAGCTCACAGCATTGCGTTGAATTTGTAACCTTTGATAGAAGGATGGCCAATAAAGCCATTGAAATAGAAGGAGTTACGATTCGAGAGTTGAAGTGAATGATGGGATAATTGTAATTACTCGTTCTAGATTTTAGTATGTTAGCAGGTATGCCCGCATCCGCTTTGCATACCGGCGAACAAATTGCTAAAATATTTAGCTTAATAAATTAGACGAATATCCACTGTTTACTGTATTCGCACAAGATGGAAGCCTATGCCTTCGTCGGCGAAATCGAGAAAAAGGTAAAAGTGTTAAGCACTAAGGGTAAGTCCTCACTAAACGAAACCCGAAGCCGATGAGCCAGAACTTCGGTACTTCGTAGATGCGAAGGGCAGAACGCGTGCTTTCCGATTTGCCGTACCAGGAACCACCGCGGAGAACCTTATCATAGCCTGAATTGGGGCCTTTAGGATCGGTTCGGGGACTGTTGCTGTAATAACCTGAGCCATACCAATCCTGCACCCATTCCCAAACATTTCCATGCATGTCGTACAATCCAAAGCCATTCGGTTTCTTTTCGCCTACAGGATGCGTTTTATTTCCAGAGTTTTTATCATACCACGCATACTCACCAAGTTGCGATTCATTATCTCCAAAATGCCATGTTGTACTTGAACCTGCTCGTGCCGCATACTCCCACTCTGCTTCCGTTGGTAAACGATACTTGTTTCCACCTTCTTTTTGGTTCAGTTTTTTTATGAACTCTTGCACGTCGTTCCAACTCACTTGTTCTACGGGAAGATTATCACCTTCAAAATAACTTGGATTGGTTCCCATTACCGCTTTCCATTCTTTTTGCGTTACTTCGTACTTGCCCATATAAAACGGTTGCGAAATCGTAACCGAATGAACTGGATTTTCATCACGACGCCCATCATTCGAGCCCATTTGGAAGGTGCCGGCAGGGATTAAGACGAATTCCATGCCTATGGAGTTGGTTATCGTTTGGCCAGCCGTAGCGCCTTTTTTAAGCTTAAGTTCTTTGGTTAGGGTTTTGTCTTTGGTAATCGTAATCGTTTCGGTTGTGGTTTGGTAACCACTTAATTCAGCAATGAGTTGGTAGCTTCCTACTGGTACATCTTTTAAAATTTTTAATCCCGTCCAGGATTCAACCGTTTGGTTATTTCGTTTGAGTGTAACCGTGGCATTGTAGGGTTCAACCGAGAATTGTAAACCGCCTGTTTGTTGGGTGAGTATCCAGTTTTTTTGGAGTCGGTCACCTCGTTTTAAGTCAATCGTTTCGGATAACGGGTCATAACCTTCTGCGGAAATTTCTATGAGATACCTTCCGGGCGCTAATTCAGCTTGTATTTTTCCGGTTTGAGGTTCTTTGTTAATCGTAACGTTAGCATTGATAGGTGTGGTTTTCCAACTTAGTAGCCCTGTATTCTTTTCCAAATTAATGGAAAACTCATTCTTAGCTCCTTCCTTTACCTCAATTTGCTGTTCGGCATCGATATAACCGCTTAACATCCATTTTACGGCATATTTTCCCGGATACAAGAAGAATTGTTTATCGGTTTGACCTTTCTCTATTCCATCCACATAAAACGTGGCTCCGTTTGGTACACTTTTAACCGTAACAATCTGTAATTCAACAGGTTTAAGTTCTATTTCAAACAAACTATTACTTAAACTAATCGTTATCTCTTTTTGGTAGCTAGGAAAACCGTCTTTTTTTACTTCTACTTGGTGTTTGCCAACGGAGAGCAATAAGCCTTTATAAGGTGGCTTATAGGATTTACCATCTATCGTTAATTGGGCATCTTCCGGCGAAATGATAAAATTAACAGGTACTTGTTCGAGTTTTTTATCGCCTGTTACGGTTAGTTCCCAGACTTGTCCGGATTTCAGGCGAATTCCGTATTCGGGTAGTAGAATTCGGAGCTCTAGATACCCACTTTTACGAACCGTTAGTACCCGTTCATCAGGAGATAAAAAGACAAAATAGGAGCCCGGACTCGTGTTCATTTTGATCACACCATTATTGGCTTCAACCGAAAGATTGGTCAGGTCGGTTTTAATTTTTACAGCTGCTGCCACATTGCCGTTTGCATCCCGAATGTCTTTATCAATGAGCTCGCCGGCAGCTAATTTACCCTCGCCCACTACACGGAGTTTGTCCTGGGCGTTTAGGTTTAGGCTTATGACTAACAAGATTCCCCAAAAAAGTAAAAAAAGCTTCATAAACAATGATTAAGGTGCGTCTTTAACAGGAAGAAAATAGGGCATTTTGGGTAATATTTTTGGTTCTGGTTTGTGGAGATTTTTTTTTGCTTGGTTCGATGGGAGTTACAGATTTTATACATGATGACCGAATGGATGCAGATTAAACGAAGGATTGCT
>CAZIQX010000185.1:0-3113 GCA_964541325.1 uncultured Chitinophagales bacterium
GCCACGTAGTGCACACTTATGTCGCAGGCGTCTACGCCTGTGACATACATTGCAACAGCAACACAGCCAACTCCCTCTCCGGCAAAGAGTTAACCATAAGAACCGCGCTGGATTCGGAGAGGGTTGGGGAGAGGTCAACACCCAAACGCATTTGGAAAAAAGCCCTAACCCGCGGAAGTCTTTGTCCGTTGGTTAGAGGCCTGTATATAAGCGAGAAAACGAGCAGAATGGGTATAACTCTCACATAAACGACTCACAGTCAACACTAAGACTGTGAGTCGTATCTGCAGGTGAGGTTTAAGTCATTGCGGACTTGACCCGCAATCTGGGAAATGCTTGGGAAGTGGTTTACTAACATGTTGGAGACTGCTAATAATGTCGAACTTTTATCAAATTTACGACATGAATGAGATTTGATGATGAACGCTTCGACATAAGCAGAGATTCATGTCGAGTTTTTATCATTTTTTCGGCATGATTTGAGTTTTGTGGTGAGTTTTTTTGAAGTCTTAGATTAATCATCGTCTCATTCAATTACTTTCAGAAAAGTAGCAGGAAATTCGTGGGATTTCCGAATAAAGCATTGAAATCAGCGGTATCTTTGGGCACCATTTTTCATTTGCTTTGATTTTTTTATCCCCATGCTTTTTATTGATGTAGTCCCCGACGCACTCGTTCCAGTACTCGTTTTTGCTTCCCGTATTTTGGATGTTTCTATGGGAACCATTCGAATCATCTTTGTAAATCGTGGTATGAAAGGAATTGCTGCAACCTTAGGATTTTTTGAAGTATTTATTTGGATTACCGTGGTTGCTCAAATTATTTCCAATATGGATAATTGGATTTTGTATGTAGCATATGCAGGCGGGTTTGCAGCGGGCAATTACATAGGAATTTTTATCGAACAAAAATTAAAAGTAGGAACACAGGTTTTCCGAATCATTTCACAAAAAAATCCCTCTGAATTCATCAAATTGCTCACGCGTTCCCGATTAAAATCAACCGTTTTAAAAGCTCAGGGGTCGAATGGGGATGAAAACGTGATTTTCACAGTTGTAAAACGCAAACAAGCCGGCCATGTAATCAAATGGATTCGTCAGTTTGATGCCGATGCATTTTATTCGATTGAAGACGTAAAATTTGCTTCTGATGTAAGTGGAAAATCCCTTGAAAAAGGCGAAAGAACGCCGTTTATGCAGGTATTGAGCACAAGAAAGAGTGTGTAAGTGGTTATGCCAACTTCGTTAAACGCAGCACAAACATTCCGGTAAACGAAAACAAAATACGCGGTGAGTTTTCAGGGGCAATTAACACTAACAGCAGGAATAACAACAGTTCCGGAGTAATTTCCCATATGAACTTCTTTCCTGTGATAAACCATCGATATGCGTAAACAACAAGCAATCCTGCAAATCCCGAAAGGAGATATTTTGGTAGCCAAAGTAAGTTTAAGCTGAAATTTTTTGTGATGTCGTTCCACCACCATTCCGGATGAAACAGATAATTGGAAGTATTTGACACGCTGTAGTTAGTCTCAAGAAATAGCCAGGTAACAAGTGGCAAAACTGTAGAAAACAATACGATTTTTTTATTGGGTATTGAGCTTAATAAAGTGAATGGAATCACTAAAATGGCTAGCTCTTTGGAGAATAAGGCTACACTAAACAGCAAAAAGAGGGCAATCAGATTGGGTCTTTCTTTGTTTGCTTCCAGCAAAAATAAAGTTAAGAATCCCCATAAAAAGGTATCGGTCATGGGCAGGAAAAAACCTCGCCAAAAAGCCGGCATACTTAAGGTAAGGAATACTAAAAACGACCATACTAAACCATCTTTTACTCGGTAAACACGCCATAATACTAGTGTTAGTATAGCCAGATTTATTAGAGCAAACGACCATTCCAGTGGAAGCCCCATTTTGTGAATTATTCCAGCCAAACCGGAAACGGTAACTCTATGCGTAATGTGCGTTGAACCGTAATAGGGCAGTTCTCCTTTTGCTAATGCTTGATAAATGAGCGCATCAGAATAAGGATGTGTTTTTGTGATTTCGGGATAGGTGATTTGTGTCTGCCAATAAATAGCCACTGTTAGCGAGATTGCTAATACTGTATAGGTGATTTTCCGTAGCGAAAAATTCAACACAGAAAAGGTAAAAAGCCGCCGAAATAAAGCTGAGTTGGTCAATGGGTCTCAATCATTAGTTGAATGTGCAAAAAGATACTGACAATTCGTAAAACAAACAGAAGGGAGCTTCACAAATGTAGGGCTTTACCTCCGCGGACAGCTCCGGCTGTCCGCGGATAATATTACACTTCACTAAACCGCGTATTTCATAAACAGGTCAGTCCCGAGAAAATCATCACACATCACCATTCCATTCACCGTAAAACTGTTTCAAATAGACTTCCATAAAAGCGTGTCTTTCCTCAGCAAGTTGACGACCGGTTTGGGTATTCATCCCATCTTTTAGCAACAGCAGTTTCTCATAAAAATGATTAATCGTAGTTGATTTTCGCTTTTTATACTCCTCCTTACTCATGCCGGGTTTAGGTGGAATTTCAGGATCATAAAACGGCTGACCTATAAACCCACTAAACGAAAACGCCCGTGCGATTCCTATGGCTCCCATGGCATCCAAACGGTCGGCATCCTGCACAATTTGTAATTCGATGGGTTTATCTTTCCCGGAATCAAGTGCCCCTTTAAACGAGATATTTCGAATCACAAAATCTACTTTTTCGATGATTTCCTGTGGCGTATCCAGTTCTAACAAAAAGCTTCGCACCAATTTGGGGCCGAAATCCTCGTCCCCATCATGAAATTTATAATCTCCGATATCGTGCAACAAAGCACACAACTCTATCACGATTGAATCAACCCCTTCTTTTTCAGCGATATGTAAGGCCGTATTTCTAACCCTCCAAATATGCCACCAATCGTGACCGGATTCGGCTTTCTGAAGATAATCTTTTACAAATTGGGTGACCTGTTCAATCATCGTAGCTACCTTTTTTAGTTCCGGGAAAACGATTCATAAAGTATGCGATTTAAAAAACATGTGTTCCTGATTAGTTGCTTAATTCACAAGAAGATGTTTGGGATATCTTACCCAT
>CAZIQX010000185.1:3123-6975 GCA_964541325.1 uncultured Chitinophagales bacterium
CTAGAAAATGTGAATTACGGATCTCTACCCAATTGAAAGCTCAACCCCCAAATGTATCCTACTACAACTCATGGAAACCATCAGAATACAACCGCAAGTTTTAACCCTCCATGAAACGTTTGGCTATCCGACTGTAAAAGGGTCGGCGCAAGTGAAATGGTTGTAATGGACGAACTTCTAGGCTTTAACGTGAGATAATGCACGTACGAAGCTGTAATTGTACCCACCACATCAGGAATAAGTAACCAACCGTACCCATCATTTATCTCATAACTAAGTTTTGCCATAATTCTAGCTGTACCTAAAGCCACAGTGGAGTAGCTCAACAGGGTTAAGAAGTAACTCCCTTTAAATTTTTTTGTATTTCCCAGCTTATGAATAACTAAGGTTCTTCCTATAACATATCCAATAGCCGAACCCCCTAAATAACCAAATAACGCACCATAAAAACCGCTCGGTGACAAAATAGCAGCCCCTGCAAATGCTCCAACAAAACCAGTCCCAACTCCAACAAGACCACCAAAGGCCACCTGCGGAACTAAATTGGACAATGGATAGGTAGGTTTTATTACTAAATGGTCAAACGACATCTCAAACGTGGAAACATGAGAAAAATCAAACTCTTGAGCGGGAAAGTACCCATACAAGACCGGTGTTGACTCTTGCTCTTGCTCTTGCGCTTGCGCTTGAACAAAATCAGAACATAAGAATGCAATCAAAATGAATAAAACGTATTTCATAGAGATGATGGTTAAAAACGAACCTTTACTTGTAATCCTGCATGCAGTGTTTGATTTTCAGCGTGAAGCAACGTGGGTATTACTTGAAGGGAAGCCGGCATTTTCTTACGTGGCTTCATCGACGCGTAGTGACTAAAGGTGGCAAGTACTGTTGCAGCTAAATCAACAAGAACAAAAGCACCTTGAATCGTAAATGCCCCAGGTACATGGTTTGAAATATAATGTGCAAAAGCTAATGCACTACTTGAATAGGTCAAAAATGTGTAGAAATAACTACCTACATATTCATCAGTATTTCCAATGTGAAAGATAATAAAAGACCTTACAAGAGAATAACCAACCCCAAATCCCGATAAGACATATCCAATTTGACCCCTACCGTCTGATGAAGGCGCAAATGCTCCGCCTATGGCTGCTCCTACATAGCCTCCAAATACGCCTACAGTCATACCTCCCAACCATTGACCCATAAATTTAGCAGCTATAGAAGGTGGCTTTCCTAAGGTGTCGACAGCTAATGAACTGAAGTTCTTAGATTTTAAACCAAAAGCAGGTTCAGACTTAAACAAATTCTGATATAGAACCTGATTTACAAAGTTGACACGACTAAGGGTCACCTGATTATTCTCAACCCTATAAACGGGGCGAGTCTGACCCGAATTAAACGGATTTGCCTGTATCACCTCCATCAACATCATTAAAAAAGCAAGGCTAAACAAGGTGCGATTCAAGTTAATCCTCCTTACAAAAACTGCTGTTTAATACTACGTTTAGAAAAGTTATATTCGCTTGCAAATTAACAGATTTTTCATGGAAAACATACAAGAAACTCTTATTCAGGTTACTGATGTAAAAAAAGCATTTAGGCAAAATGTCGTTCTCGACCAAGTGAATCTCACCTTTGAATCAGGTTGTTCGTATGGCTTATTAGGAAAAAACGGTGCCGGAAAATCCACCTTAATCAACATTATGGCGGGCTTAAGTTTACCAACTTCAGGTTCTGCTATGGTTTTGGGAAGTCCTGCACATCAATTAGAACACGCACAAAAAAAACAGCTGGGAATTTTAACCGAAAAGCTTCCCTTATTGGATGAACTTACCGGTTGGGAACAACTATGGCTTGTGGGTTTATTGTACGGACTCGAAAAAGACCTCATGAAAACCCGTATTGAGTCGCTGTTTGATTATTTTTTTGATGACAGAGATGCCATGAAAAAACGCACCGCAACCTATTCAACAGGTATGAAAAAGAAACTCGGTCTGATGAGCGCTTTGTTGAATAACCCTCGCATCTTATTGCTCGATGAACCCTTTTCAGGTATCGACCCTGTTTCAGCTACACGGATGATTTCATTTTTTAAAGCGTGGGTTAACCCCAAACGGATGTTGCTTATATCATCTCACAATCTCGATCAAATCGAAAAACTGGTTTCGCACGTGATAGTAATTAATGGGCAACATGTTGTGTATGCGGATACGGCTTCCACGTTTACGGGACAAGGTTTGGAGAAAATGGAAACCAAACTCTATGATATGCTTCAAGGTAATGAACGCACCCTCGACGACGTCAATTGGCTGCTGGAGGGTTAACTATGTTGGGTTATATCTTCAAAATGCGCTTAAAGCAGATTTTCATCAGTTCACCAAACGGTTTTGCGTTAGGAATGCGCTACATGATGATTTTTATGTCGATTGCCTATGGTACCCTGTATGGTTATTTGATGAATGTGTTTGCGAAAAAGAATCCGGTTACAGGTACTACACTCGATCAAATTAATGCCGGACTCCTGCTTTTTGCGATTGCCTCGTTTGTGATTAAAAATTATTTCCCCCGATACATTGGCAGTACACGATTCATCTCAACCATTTACCCTGTTTCGGCAGCCAAACGAGCGTTGGGTCATCTCATTAACGATGTTACCTCTTCCCTGTTTATCGCATTCGGTTTGTTTTATTCGCTTTTTGTGTTGAATTCCGATGCCCTTACCTGGCACTATACCCCTGCAATGATTAGCGGTTTATGTGCGTGGATTTTAGCTGACCGAAACTTACGTAGAGCTTTGGATTTCAAATTAATTTCGAATGCGTTGCATACTACTTTAACCGTTGGTTTTATGGGAGTCTTAGGATTGTTGCTGTTTACCCATTTTGGAAGTATATCGCTGGCAACTCCTTGGCTAAGTGTAGTTTACAGTGGTTTAGTGCTCCTTTTGTTTATGCATGGTTTATGGATTGATGCGTCTATTTTGGAAACGCAAGAATGGGGGCATAATCGCGAAGAAACGGATAAACCCCCACAATTGATTCAACTACTGTTACAATACAGTTGGAATAATAGCCGGGTCCGTTCAGGTTACCTAACTGCTTTTGGCTTAAAGATTTTCCTCGCCTTGGTGGGACTCTTTATCGGCGCACGCAGTAAAGAAGGTGGTCTTGCCATTTTGGATATCTATCAATATTTGATTTTGTCTCCTTTTTTTGTGATTGCGCAGTTATTTATGAATACGTTTGGTTTTTATCGTGATTTTTGGCTTGCCGGAGAGTTGTACGGAAAATCGCGCATGGATATGATGAAGGTTTGGGTGAAATTTATGGCTGTTCTTGTACCGTTTGACATCCTCATAAGCTTCGGATTGATGGCAACCATTCACAGTTACAGTTGGCACATGCTATTATTTTATGTGATTTCACTTCCGATTATGGTTTCTATTAGTCTAAAAGCCAGTTTTAAATCGCCCATCTACATGGAAACGCTTATCAATACCGGAAGTTCAAACAATGTGGGCGTGATGGGTCATGCCTTGTTAATTATGCTGATGATTGGCGTTTTTGGGGCGTTAACACATCATGGTCTAATTTGGACGATGGCACCCTTGGTAGGTATTTGGTTGTATTTTGATCTTAAAAAGTGGCCTAGAATTGTTGCTGAAAAAGGCGCAACGGTATATGATAAGTTGTTTAAGTAAAAAGGTTTAAAGTGGGAGTAAGGAGTAGGGAGTATGGGAAACCTATCCCGCGGAAGTCTTCGTCCGTGGGATGGCCACAGGTTAAATTCGACACCAAAGGTACCACGTAGTGCTATTCAAAATTCGAATTTAACACCCTCTCAGGC
>CAZIQX010000186.1:0-6931 GCA_964541325.1 uncultured Chitinophagales bacterium
TGTTACGCGTTAACGTATCTAAAACAACACCGCTTAGCAGTCGGTCGAATATATCAAAGTAAGTATCCGCATAGAGCTCTATACGTCCATCTTTAACTTGGAAGTAAGTCGAACGAATATCAACCGGACGCACCGTGTTTTGCATGCTGTCTAACCGTATCGCTCGTTCAATTTCAGTTA
Organism: uncultured Chitinophagales bacterium; assembly: GCA_964541325.1. GTDB lineage: Bacteria > Bacteroidota > Rhodothermia > Balneolales > M1805 > M1805. The sequence continues at coordinate 181 of CAZIQX010000186.1, forward strand.
CGCCCTCACGACCTTGAAACCGTCCTGTACTCCGGTTCACACTTTCAACCGTTCCAATTTGAAGTGTATCCTCATCTCCGTAAGCAAAAATAGCATGATTCCAACGGATATCTTCCTGAGTTGGAAATTCTATGCCAAGAGCGGCATCCTCTTGGCCGCAACTCCAAAAAAAGAAAACTATGATTACAAGAAATGCAAGGTTTTGTACCAAAGTCAGGATAATTTTTCGATGATTATGTGCGAAATAAGTTACTTTATGCGCAAATATAGGGTAATCTTAAAAACTCGTTGATTATGAATTTCAGAACATTAACCATTCATGGTGCCTATCACCCTACCAAAGATGCTGATGCCATTCCCGCTCTTCATTTAGCCACTACTTTTGAGCATCGAGATGGTTCGGATTGGTTGTATTCACGCGCTGCCAATCCTAATCGCGCCATGCTGGAATCGCTTTTGGCAAAACTAGACAAAGGCACTCACGCATTTGCTTTTTCATCTGGGGTTGCTGCAATTAATGCCATTTTACAAACATTACCGGTTGGTTGTGTAATTGTAGCAGGAACAGATTTATATCATGGCACACGATTGTTACTTAATCAACTGAAAACGTGGAAAAATGCTCACATTCACTACGTGGATTTAAGCCTTACCTGGAATAAAGATGATATTAAGCAGTTAAAACCCGATTTGATTTGGATTGAAACACCATCAAATCCAAAATTTGTAGTAACATCGATTCAAGAAATAGCTGATTTTGCATCCAAAAACCAGATTCTAACGGCTGTTGATGCAACTTGGCTAAGTCCTGTTTTTATAAAGCCCCTAGCTCTAGGTGTTGATTTCGTTTTGCATTCAGCAACGAAATACTTTGGCGGACACAGCGATGTTTTGGGTGGTGCTGTTGTGGTTAATCGAGCTGATTTGGCCGAAAAAGTGCTTGCCGTACAACGAAATCAAGGCGCTGTACTTTCACCTTTTGATTCATGGATGCTTATTCGAAGTATAAAAACACTAGATTTACGTGTTCGAGCACAAGCAGAGTCGGCCAATGAGTTGGCTACATGGTTAGATGCGCAAACCTGGGTTCACCACGTGTATTATCCCGGATTATATCAAGGTAAAGAAAAACAAGTGTTTGAGGCGCAAACAAGCGGGTACGGGTCCATGATTTCTTTCCAAATTAACGCAGATGAACATCTTGCCAAACGATTTGCCGCATCCGTTTCGGTAATTATAAACGCAACAAGTTTGGGAGGTGTGGAATCAACCTGGGAACATCGGTACAGCAGCGAAGGGGAAGGTTCGCCAACGCCTAAAGATTTAATTCGTTTCTCGGTAGGTCTTGAATCGATTGATGACTTGAAAGCTGATATCTTGGAAGCCGCTGAAAAAGTAGGATTAAGTTAAGATTTTTTGGGTGCGTCCCGCTTTTTCAAGCGGGTCGGGCTTTTCCGGGGTCACCCGAAACGGTTCGGGTTCCGTACTCACTTCGCTCGTACCAAGCCCTTCAAATTCCTCGCACGATTTCAAGGGGCGTTGCCCCTTGCATGATGTCTTTTAACGCCCAAAATCGTCTTGAACACGCACAATGTCGTCTTCGTCGGATGGATGATTGGCGTCGGTGTGCTTCCAAATTTCGGCAATGATACCCCACTCATCAACCCCTACCAATCGGTGTCGTTCACCTTTAGCCAATTCAACAATTGTTCCAAGGGGTAGAGTCTGTTGAGGGGTTTCTTCATCTGTATCGCTAATCACAATAGCTGCATTTCCGCCAATCACTTTCCAGATTTCAGAACGACGAAAATGATATTGCCAGGACAGACGCTTTTGTGGGGCTACTAATAAAATTTTTGGACTTAATTTTGAAAACCCGGCAAAATCATCGAGACTAAGATGCGGAAAGTACGTTTGAATAAATAATTCAGCTTGTGATTCGTCGATTACAAAAAAACCACCCCATGGGCGAGAGTCGTCTTTCTTGGCAATTCTGAACCCAAGATTTGTTAAATAGCTCTCAATTTGCTCAAAAATGGTTGTTTTATCAGTTGATGCAGGAAAATTCATGAATTCTAGTATTTAGATAAATGGATGACTCAAAAATAGGGAAAGCGTTTGAATATGGTAACGGTAATCCAGTCTATAATACGTTTAGCTTTATGTTTTAGACAGATGGTATTGAACAGTTTTTAGCTTAGTGTTCATCGTTTCATGAGACTGTATCAAATTCAAGCCTTTTTACTGTAAGCTTTCCGTTTTTCTTATTTACATCGTTAATTTTCGAATCGTAGTCACAAAAAATTGTTTGCGTTTACTTACATCATCAGAGAATGAAGAAAGAAGCTTTTTAACGGCATCTAGATTTGCTTTTCCCGGTGTTCCTTTATACTGATATGAATTGGCTAAATCTTCCGTTGAATAGTCAGCTTTCGCAAATAAATCAGCCGCTTTTTTATAGGCGTCACGGAATGGCACACCTTCTTTGGTTAATTTATTTGCAATATGCGTTGCAAATAACTCCGGTTTTAGAGCTTTTTTGCAATTATCAACATGAAATTCAATTCCTGAAAGTGCTTGATAAACCACATCGAGCAGTTCATCAGCATGGCGAATGGCAGCCATAAACACGTGTTTAACACGTTGTAAATCCCGATGATAACCGGAACTCATATTGGTTGTTATTCCTCTGATTTCCTGTAAAGCTCCAGAAAAACGATGTGTTTCTGAACGGATTAATTCCCAAGCATCGGGGTTTTTCTTTTGTGGCATAATACTCGATCCACTTACCTGACTCGCATCGGCTGTTATCCATGCATTGATATCAGATGTCATAAAAACGATATCAGCAGCTAGGCGATTAACAACCTGCATGATTTCATCAATTACTGTTAAACTGGCCTGTTCCTCTAATCCACGACTTAATTGATTGTAACTTACACTTGAATAGGTATGTTTGAAGCCTAATAATTCTGCATAAATGGGTGTTTGAACATCAAAATAAGGGGTTCCATATCCGGCTGCCGAGCCCATAGGAAGAACATCTAACCGACGAAAAGCCCATTCTAATCCTGACGATACGCGAAGTAAAAGCTCAGCATAACCTGCATAAAAGGTATCACTTGCTTGAGGCATGGCCAATTGTGTATGAGTTAATCCCGGAAACCAAACTACTTCTGAGGATGCTTTATGGAGTAATAAATCAGCTAGCCGTTCTACTTTTTCAGCAAATAATAGTAAGTTTTCTTTTCCCCAAAGACGTGTATCAGCCAAAATGAGATCGTTTCGTGAACGCATGGTGTGAATTTTTTTGCCCAAATCACCTAAAGCAGCTGTTAGGTGTTTTTCTAAAAAACTATGAACATCTTCATCATCCGCTGAAATAGAGAGAGTATCACGTATCGACCATAAGTGAATCAATTCTGTACGTAATGCCTTGTGCTCATCATCAGAAATCAACTGATTAAAACGTAATATTTGAGTATGGGCCAGATTACTGAGTATTTCATAAGGAATTAATTGCTGATCGAACGTGCGGTCAACTCCTGTTGTGAAATTCCAAAACCATTTTGCGGTACTAAGGTCAGCGTTTTTTTGCCAGATTGTTTGCATGAGAGCTATATGTTGAAAGTTTTTCAGTATTCAGTATTCAGTATTCAGGGGAGTTTGCGATGGAAAGCCTTCAAACTAAACCATAATTGGTAGAGACCACTAAATCAACCACATGGTGCTATTGATTCATAGCTAATTTCTGAATTTAGCATCTTTTCATAATATCCAAATACACTTGAATTCCTTTTTCTAATTGTTCTATTTCGATAGATTCATCAGCAGTATGAGATTGTTCACTATGACCGGGCCCTAACTTGATGGTAGGTATATCCCCCAAAAAAGCCCAGTCGGAACACGTTGGAGACCCAAAAAATGATTTTTTTGTAACCATAGAGGTAATCGTTGCAATTTCAGCATTTTCCGATGTGGAGACCGCCTTAAATCGATCACTACGAACGATAATCTCGACCATTGGTAAACGCATCTGTATTTGATGGATAATATCCTTACTTGAAACTTCAGGTATCGTTCTAATATCAACAGTAATGCGAATTTCTTCCGGAGCCATGTTATTTGCCGTTCCTCCTGAAATGCGAGTTGGTGTAATTTTCGTTTTTCCAAGCCAAGGGTTTTCGAGTTCAATATCAATCGTATTTAACTGGCTGAGAACCTCAGGTAAAGTGAAAATGAGGTTTTCGTAATTAGAAATTCGAGCTGCGTGACCCGATTTTCCACGAATCACCAATTCCAATAAAAGAATTCCTTTTTGAGCAATACAGGGCTGAAGCGATGTCGGTTCGCCTACAATTGAGCTAGTTACGCCTGCAAAATAACCCATAGAACGTAACAATTGAACCCCGTTATAATCGCCATAAGCTTCCTCGCAAGCCGTAAATGCAAACAGTAATTTTTTTTGCGGTTTATAGCCATTGTCGACGAGGTTTTTGAGTGCAAAAAACATAGCTGTGAGCGATCCTTTTGCGTCTGTACTACCACGCCCGAATACTTTTCCATCCTTTACAAATGGCTGAAATGCTGGATAAGCATGATTTGGCGAGGCAGGAACAACATCCAAATGTGTGTTAAAAAGTATAGCGCTTTCACTTTTGCCCAATGATGCAAGTAAGTTATCCTCAATACGTTGCACAGAAACTCCCGAAATGGAACGTAACTGTATTTCCAACCAATCCGCTATGGCTTTTTCTTTCGTGCTTAAACTTTCGAAGCTGATAAGTTTTGATAAAAATTCGACGGGACTCATACGGGTACAATTTCGGTAAATTGGTAATTCAATAAGCCTTTTAATGTACCGATACGAACAGGAATACCGTCTTTTGCCAATGCTACTGCTTGTTCCAGTTTCACAATCATACCATCAGTAATCCATTGCTCTTCAATACCTCTTGCGATTTCAAGTGGAGTAAGTTTGTTAATAAACTGGCCTGTTTTATTTTTCACTCCGGCAAGTTCAGAAATCATTACCACTAGTTCAGCAGAAATCGATTGTGCAACTACGGCACTGATGGTATCCGCATTCACATTTAGCCATCCATGCGTTTTAGAAAATCCAAAACAGGAAAGAACCGGAACAGCAAGGTCGCTAATCATTTTTAGACGAAGATGATCAACTGAGACTAAATCGCCAACAAAGCCAAAATCAACTTCTTTACCCTGAATTTGTTTGGGTTTGCGCTTTTCAAAGGATAGTAAACCGGCGTCGCCGCTTGTGATTCCCATTGCAGGAATATCCGAAGCCAATAACGAAGCCACGATTCTCCGATTTAAACTTCCGTGAACTAATTCGAGCATGATATCACGGACAGCCTCAGAAGTTATGCGGCGACCATTAATTTTTTCAATCGGAATATTTCGTTGTTCACAGGCTAAATCAACTTGTTTTCCGGCACCATGAACGATAACGGGCTTAATGTTTTGTTCAATAAGCTGCTTCAAAAAAAACGGAAATACTTCAAGTAACTCGGATTGGTCGAGCACGCTTCCACTGAGCTTGATGACTACAAATCTCGGCATCAAATTACATCCCAAATGTGCATAAGTAAGGCTTTTTGTGCATGCATCCGATTTTCAGCTTGTTGATAAATTACGGACCGTTCGTGATTGAGTGCCTCGTCGCTGGCAACCACATTTCTACGAACTGGTAAACAATGCATAAGTCGGGCATCGGGAGATTGTTCGAGATGATGTTGATGAACCGTCCAATCCATATACTGATGACGTAGTTCTTGATCTTTATGAGGATTATCGGGATACGCCAAAGAATGCCAGGATTTGACATAAATAACGTGAGCATCGGCAGGAATTTCGTCACGGTAGCTAAAAGTAGTATCAAACTCACGGGCTAAATGGCGAAAATAGTGATCATAATTTGAAGAAAAACGAAATTCTTCAGGACAAACAACCTCAACTTGTTGCCCGCTTCGAAGAGCCATATCAACGAAGGATTGAGGCACAGCTCGTGGTAAAGGCTTGGGATGAGAAGCCCAACGTAAAACAACTTTTCTTTTTGGAACATCCGGATGAATTTCTTCCCAAGTCATGCGATCAGCTAAACTTTGGCAAGGATGAGAAACAGAACTTTCCAAATTGATAAGGGGAACTTTACTGAACTTCAGAGCTTCTGTAAAAAAGGCGTCTTCAAAAGCTTTATCCTGTTGTTTTCCAAAACCAAACCGGCGAATTCCAATAGCATCAGCGTAGGAACCAAGCACTTGCATTACATCCATGATGTGTTCTTGTGCAAGTCCATCCATTACGGCGCCGGGAATATGTTCAATATGCCAGGTATTAACACCCGATTGCATTACAGAAACATTAGCCCCCAATTGCCAGGCTGCTGTTTGAAAAGAAACCTGTGTTCGTAAGGATGGATCAAAAAACAAAAGGGCCAGCGTTTTTCCTTTAGCTGCGTAGAGTTGTTTGTGCTCTGCTGCCTTTAGTTCTTTTGCCGTATCAATGATTTGTGTGAGTTTTTCGCTGCTTAAGTCTGATAGATTAACAAAGTGTTTCATGGGCGTATAAAAAAGGTTTTAATGGGAGCAAGAATTAAGGACTAGGATTAAGGTAATTGGTAAAATTCAGTATTCAGATAATTTATGATGTATGATTTCTGATCGATGATTTATTTTCCGACATCCGACATCCGACATCCGACATCCGACATCCGACATCCGACATCCGA
>CAZIQX010000187.1:0-4437 GCA_964541325.1 uncultured Chitinophagales bacterium
TGTAGAGTATCGGGAGTAGCGGGTGCGTAGAGGGCGCGGTGGAGCGATAAGGCCTCATCTGCCCAAGTGCGTGAGGCGCTGTATTCGGGCGACATTTGAGGCATTTTTTTGAGGCGATCGAGTTCTTCGAGTGATTTTTCCCGAACCGCATCCGGTAATTTCAGGGCATCGAGTTGTTCTTTCAGCTTGGCTAATTCAGGGTCGGCAAACTCATCATCATCCAACTCCTCCTGAAGTACCTTAATTTGTTCCTGAATAAAATACTTCTTTTGGGTATTCTGAATTTCTTCCTGAACTTTTTCGTTGATTTCCGAGCTTATGGAAAGCAGGTCAATTTCTTTGGTGAGATGCGTAAGCAGTTTGGTGTATTTACCCACCAAATCGGTTCCTTCAAGCAGTTTTTGCTTTTGATCCATCTCCAAATCCATGAACGAACAGATGTAATAAAACAACTGAATCGGGTCTTCCATGGAACCAAATGCCAACAATGCTTCTTCGGGAATCTCTTCGTTGATAAAGGTGTAGCGCTCGAACTTCTCTTTTGTTTTTTTGATGAGCGCTTCAATTTTTTTCTGTCCGGCTTTGGAAATGGTTAAATCAACCGGTTCAATACTACCGATATGATACTCCCCTTCGGAATTTTCGACGGGAGTCCACTTTGCTGTAAATAACCCGTTAACAAGTACTTTCATCATGTTATTAGGCAGATTCAACACCTGAAGAATTTTGCCAACGGTTCCTATCGGATATAAATCTTTAGCTTCAGGGTCTTCCACTTTAAAATCACGTTGAGCCACTAACAGCAAGAATTTATCTTCTTGCATAGCTGCTTCGATGGCATCAAGGGAATTGGGGCGCCCGATTAGAATAGGATACATCGTGTACGGATACACCACGGTATCACGTAACGGAATAATGGGCATTTCAAGGGGAATCGTTTCTTCTTCGGTTGGGATGAGTTCAGCCTCTTCAGCGTCGGACATGATTGATATTTAATAAGTTCTACAATTCAGCAAGGCGCGAAATATAGCAATTCTATACCAATTAGGCGCTTACTTCATCCAATTGAAATATCAAACGGAAGGTGCTTCCAACGCCCATTTCGCTATCCACTTCAATACGGGCATGATGTTGGTCCATAACACGTTTAACGATGGAAAGCCCCAAGCCGGTTGAACTTTCTCCGCCTGTAGTTTTATGATCGAGACGTTTATAGGGCTCAAAGATTTTTTCTTGATCTTCTTTGGCAATTCCGGGACCCGAATCCTGAACTTCAAACCAAACTTCATGATCTTTGTGCTGGGTTCTAACATGAATTTGTGTACCCAAAGGAGAATATTTAAGCGCATTGCTGATTAAGTTATCGATGCATTCTCGCAGCCAAAACGGGTCGGCTTGAATGATCGTGCTATTTCCCATGCTTAGGGTAATTTTTTGCTGTTTCTTCTTGGCGATTGGAAAAAATTCAGCGGCTGAAGTCCAGGCAATTTCACTGATATCCGTTTTTTCCAGTTTCATATTCATCAAGGCTTCATTCATTTTACCTTGTTCGAGTAAGCGCTCAATCATTTCAAGCATTTTTTCCGAACTTTTTTGGATGAACATGGCCATTTGTTTGAGCCGGGCATCATGCTGAAATTCTTCAACCAATAATTCAGAAAACCCCATAACACCATTGAGTGGATTTTTTAAATCGTGAGCCGCAATGCTTAAGAAATCGTTTTTCATTTTATTGGCAGCTTTTAACTGATCATTAATTTTGGCCAATTTCAATAAGGCTTTTTCCGATTTTTCTTTTTCTTCTTCAAGGGCTTGCGTACGTTCGTGAATGAGTGCATTTAGTTTAACCTCACTCCGTTTAATTTGTATGATGCGCAGACGGTACAATACGTAGCCCAATCCGATTCCAATTGCTATCATTAAACTGTAGAACCACCACGATTCTGAAAAATGCGGTGATTTGAATAGTGGAATTTGCTCGGAGTGAATCAGTTGCCCTTCTTGATTCCACACACTAAACTCCCAGGTTTGTTTGCCCGGCGCAACCTGATTTACCGTTATTGCCGGCGATTTTCCTAAAGCTATCCATTCATGCGATTCTGACTGACGATACGCAAATGAAAATCGGTCGGGGTTAGCGAAATGAATGACACTAAAGCGCAAACTCAATTGATTGTGTTCATATTCGAGTTGGATGGGATAGGAAGGGTTTACCGGTTTACCATCAACATAGAGTTCATCCAACACTATTTTAGGCTGAATTCGTTGTTCTTCTAGCGCTTCTTTTGTATCGAGAACGGCAATTCCCGCCATGCTTGGATACCACAATTTACCAAACTCATCAACGATGATGTTGGGGTAAATTCCCCCGTTGGTTTCTGCATTCATCATGCCATCTAACTCATTATAGACACGAGTAGGAATGTGTTGCGTTTCATTTTCTAACGTGTTGTTCAGATATCGTTGATGAAATGATGTTATTCCTGAGTTGGTTGAAATCCAAACGGTGCTATCGAGGGTAACAACCGTTGAAATAAAGTTGGAATTTAATCCCTCATCGATTGTTAGGCGCTTTAGTTGCTTGTTGTGATAGATGAGTAAACCCAATCCCTCCGTAGCAAAAAGCATGGTGTTTTTATCAGGTTGATGCATATACCGAACAGCCACCTTGGGGAAATCCGGAATAGGATAGGCATAGATTGAATCGTTTTGAGCATAAAAAATCCCATTTGTAGTGCCAAACCACTTCGTTTGCTCGTGATCTTCAAAAAACGTTTTTATGTTTTTATGCTCGTTGGGCAACCTGATTTCGAACCAGTCTTTTCCACTCTTTTTGAACAATCCGTTAACTGTTCCCATCCATAATTGCGACTGGGAATCTTCAGCTAACACTTTAACAATGTTTACTTTTTTAGGGACTGATTTTTCTGCTTTAAATATTTTTTCATTTTCATTAAGCTTAAATAATCCGTTTCCATTTGTGCCCGCATAGATCCCCTGTGAACTTGCTAAGATAGTCCATACAAATTGCGAAGAAACTCCTTCTAAAGCATAGTTTTTAATACTGCTACCCCAAACCTGACTCACTCCAAAATACGTAGATGCCCAAATACTTCGATCGTTTGATTCACTCAAACTCCAAACGATGGGATGCGTTAATCCATCATGTTCCGAAATGGTTTTAAATAAGCCTTTGGTGAGTTTGATAATCCCACCCCCGTTTGTTCCAATCCAAATATTGTGTTCGTCATCTTCATACAAACTCCAAATAACATCTTGTTGAAAACCCAACACGTCGTTTACTTTTTGGAAATTCAGGCCTTTCCAATACCAAAGACCATATCCACCCGTACCAATCCAAACACCTCCCTGAGTATCCGTCATAAGTTTAAATGGAACCTGTAACTCTTTGGGGGGAAATAATTTACGATACATTCGCTCTTCCTGAACATACAACTCATTTCCCATAATAATTATCGCTGTACGCTCATCGGTAAACACAAAATCGTTGATATAGGAATCGCGCGTAAAGGGGTCGAGCACTAATTTCCCGGTTGATTTATCCGTTCTGTACAAACCGGATGACGTTGCAATCCAATAGGTTCCGTCGTTTCGTTCGGTAATTTTGGTGATGTGTAAACTTTTTAATTCATGTTGATACCAAGGCGAAAAGGAACCGTTTGCGTGTTTATAAACCCCAGAGGTGGTTCCAAGAAGTACATCACCATTGGAAGTGCCCAAAATACTAGTTATGTATTGATTTGGTGAAAAGGATTCTAATTTATGATAGGTGACCTCCTCGCCTTGCAAACTGTACACCCCACCTTCTTCTGTGGAAGCCCAAATCACTCCTTGTTTATCTTCTCCAAGCGCTATCAATCGGTCAAATACAAAATCGTCGGGATAGGTATTCGAATTAAAGACCTTTACCTGATGTCCATCGAAGCGAACCAAACCCTCTAACGTAATAAACCACAAATAACCGTCGCGGGATTGCATCAAGCCGGATATGGAATTTTGGGGCAAGCCGTCTTTTGACGTCCATATTCGAGCCCGATAGTAGGATAAATCATCGGATTTCAGAATTTCAGGTTGAAATCCGATTCCTACTAGCACCCATAAACCAAGAAGTAATGATTTAATTTTCATTTGTTGATGTATCGACCATTGGATAGTTGAACTAAAGTATAACAAGCGGACAATGTTTGGGTTTCCAAGGAACGACGATGTAGGTGGGTTGTATTAAACTTTCCGACTAACAGTCATTTCGTTGACTGTTAGTCGTGTATGGGAGTGTTGTACCACTTCTGCATATTTTCACGCTCACATAGAGGACTCACAGCCCCGAAGCCATTCGGGGGTGAGTCCAAGCTTTCCGACTAACAGTCATTTCGTTGACTGTTAGTCGTGTATGTAAGGGTTGTACCACTTCTGCAT
>CAZIQX010000187.1:4537-6929 GCA_964541325.1 uncultured Chitinophagales bacterium
ACAGTCATTTCGTTGACTGTTAGTCGTGTATGTAAGGGTTGTACCACTTCTGCATATTTTCACGCTCACATAAAGGACTCACAGTGCCCCAAGCGCTGTGAGTCCTAAAGTGAGTCCTTATTCATCTTATTTTTTTTTACCCATGCGATGCGATTCTAACTCTGATACAGTAAGTTTAGCCTTATAAGGCTTTTGTAGATTTTTTTACTGAGGATTTTCCATGTCGGATCAATTAAAACCTGAACAATTACTTGCATTACGCGAAACGATTGACTCCATCGACCAAAAAATTATCGATGCACTTGCGGAACGTCAAACCATTGTGCGTCAAGTAATTTCATCAAAAATATCAACCACAACACAAATTCGGGACTTAGACCGCGAAGAAGCACTCATTAAGCGGATTAAAGACAAAGCAATCGCTTCCGGACTCGACCCTTATTTCGCTGAACATTTATTTCGTGAGGTTATTTTTCAGTCGGTGCGGTATCAAAATCACTCCTTAGTCGATCATCAGAATGATTTGAGAAACAAACGTGTGATAACGGTAGCTTACCAGGGTGTAGAAGGTGCTTATTCCTATTTGGCAGCGCTCCGGCATTATCAGGAACGCTATGACGAAGTAAACTGCCTGGGTTTTGCTTCGTTTGATGAGGCCGCCGAATCCGTAGAAAAAGGTCTCGCTGATGTAGCCATTCTACCCATTGAAAACACGACAGCCGGTTCCATCAATGAAACTTATGATATTTTAGGCTCACGAAATTTGCATATTGTGGGTGAAGAAGTGCTGAGAGTTGAACACTGCCTTTTAGCCATCGAACCTATCCAAAAAGATAATATTCGTCGCATTATTTCACATCCGCTCACCCTAGTACAATGTTCCAAATATCTGGAAAACTTCCGTGGCAGCACGATTGAATCGTATGGAGATTCGGCCATGGCAGCACTTAAAGTAAAAACCGATAACGACTTATCACAAGTGGCAATCGCAAGCCCTGATGCCGCTCAGCGATATGGATTGCATGTTTTAGAACAAGGCGTTTCCAACTATCCCGACAATTTCACCCGATTTGTAGCCGTTGGGAAACAGGCTGTGGCCGTTGACCCTCAATTGCCAAGCAAAACCTCCTTGATTTTAGCAACGGTTCACGAAAAAGGTGCCTTGTTAAAGTGTTTGTCCGTTTTGGATAAACATGGAATCAACATGACGAAATTGGAATCGCGTCCGAGACCGGATAAAGCGTTTCAGTATCAGTTTTATGTGGATATTGAAGCCAATAACAACGACCCTAAAGTGAAAAGAGCTCTTAAAGAAGTGGAAGACAAAGCCGCCAATTTACGAGTTTTAGGGTGCTATCCTCGACAATTGGAGGACTAATGAAAGGCGATACCTACATTCGGAAAGCGAACGGTGAACACGTTTTGTTCAATCGAAACAAACTGCTGTATTCCCTTATTCGAAGTGGTGCCCGAGAAGATGTGGCGGAACAGATTGCAGAAGAAATCGAATTGGATTTATGTAATGGGATGCGAACGCAAAAAATTTATGAACGTGCTTTTAAACTCCTAAAAATGCGTAATCGTCCGGCCGCATCCACCTATCAACTCAAAAAAGCGGTGATGGAATTGGGACCTACCGGATTTCCGTTTGAACATTTGGTGGCGGCTATTTACCGCGAAGAGGGGTATCGTACAAAAACAGGCGTGGTATTACAGGGAAAATGCGTGTATCATGAAGTTGATGTTTTGGTTGAAAGTGATTCCGAAGTGCGCTTTGTGGAGTGCAAATTTCATAATCAGTCGGGGGTGAAATCGGATGTTAAAGTAGCCTTGTATGTACATTCACGAATCAACGATTTAAAAGAACGATGGCTGATTGATAACCCGGAAGAACAACGATTTATCTCAGGTGGATTGGTAACCAATACCAAACTTACGGATGATGCCCGAACGTATGCCCGTTGCAGTGGATTGTGGGGATTAGGTTGGGATAGCCCCGATAAAGACAGTTTATTGGAAAAAATTAAAAAACATCATCTTTTGCCCATTACCATGTTGCATCATCTATCCAAAAAAGAAAAACAGGAAGTGCTGAATGCGGGAATTACCCTGTGCAGGGAATTGGTACAACAACGGGAAGTATTGGAAAGGTTAGGAATGGAAATCGGGAGAATGGAACGGGTGATTTCGGAAGCGGATAACTTGATGCAGAGTTATGTGTAGAAAAGGTGTTAGGTGTTAGGTGTAAGGTGTTAGGTGTTAGGAAAAGTTATAAAGGTGTAAAGGTGTAAAGTGGGATGTTAATTGTCCATCCCTAAATAGGGTTGACCGTTTTAGTGCTGGTTGTAGGTTTTAGTTTGTGGCAGTGCATATAAAAATAAAAATGAGAATA
>CAZIQX010000188.1:0-6818 GCA_964541325.1 uncultured Chitinophagales bacterium
GTCCAGTTTAACGAGTTCTATAACACTATAACAATAACACAAAACCTAAAACCTAAAACCTAAAACCTAAAACCTTTTCAAAAAAAACTAATAGCTCCATTTAAGTCTGGAAAAAACAGCGTTTTGTTGATTGGTAGCACCGTTTAGTAAATCTCCTCTGAAAAACTGACCAATCACAAAAAAATCTAGATTTTGTGAAATAGACACGTTGATTTGAGGTAAAAATGCATGTAATTGCGAATTAAGACTTGATAAAACTCCCATTCCCACTTGCGTTAATGGGTTAATTGAAATAGTACCATTCCAATACATAGCCTGTGTAGAAGGAAAAAGATGTTGAGGTGAAGGAGGTAAAAAAAGATTCGTTCCAACTTGTTCTTTATAGCCCCCATTGTATAACCATTCAACACGTGTATAAAATCCGTTAGAAAATTGATAATCTAGCCCTGTAGAACTTACCCAAACTGACTCTTTGAATGGTTCAAAAACTGAAAGTTCACCTGAAAAACCTGCATTTTTTAGATATCCTGCCCAACCTGTTCCAAGTACAACATCATTTTTATAGGATCCGGTAATCAACTGAATATCATAGGAAATTGATTCAATATTGGTGCGCCAAAGTGCAGCATAAACGTGTTGAGAAGGAGTTGTTCCAGGACGAAAAGCAACTTGAACCTCAGAAGCAAAACCATAAGAATACCCAACTTGAATGGCGTCGGAACCTGGACGTTCTTCATAATCAAAATCTAAGAAAGCGTAATTATTAAATAAGTCATTGGGGGACCAAACAAAACTTTTACCCCAATTTAAGCGCTGTCTTCCAACATTCATTTCCCAATTTCCAACGCTTGCTGAAAGTTGAAGACGATCTATCATACTTTGAATGATAATGGCATTATTGGCATAAGGAACTATCGTTAAATCTTGCCATCCGCCATCCTGATTCAAAAAATCTTCATAAAGACCGTAATCGTCCACCGAATAACCATGAAATAAGCGATTGCGCATGTCAAACTTAAATGAAATGTATTCATTTAGTTTACTAGTGGTTTCCAAGCGGTGATGCACGATTCCGGTGTAATAAACCGGTGTTAAAGAATGATCAAAATTTAAGCCAGATAAATATTTCAGATACCCTTTAAATGAAACATCCTGTGCTTGAATCAGTGATGATTGGAATACAATCATTAAGAAAACGATGATTTTCATCCCAAAACCCTTTTTCAAATTAGGAAACAACATCTGAATATATTGTGCCATCTCGCAAAGTAATTACACGTTTGGCACGGCGAATTACTCGCTCATCATGTGTGGAAAATAAAAATGTAATGCCTTGTTCAGCATTTAACCGTTCCATGATGTCCAATAAATTCGATGCAGATTCCGAGTCGAGGTTGGCGGTTGGTTCATCAGCTAATACATAATCAGGTTGAGAAGCGAGTGCCCTAGCTACGGCAACCCGTTGTTGTTGTCCGCCTGATAATTGTGCCGGTCGATTATGAATTTTATCCCCTAAACCAACTTTTTGTAAAATTTCAGTAGCTTTTTGAAGTGCTTCTTGTGTGGATTTTCCTTGTAGTTGCAAAATAAAAGCTACATTTTCCAACGCTGTTAAAACGGGAATAAGGTTATAAGCCTGAAAAACAAATCCAATATGAT
Source organism: uncultured Chitinophagales bacterium (assembly GCA_964541325.1). Classification (GTDB taxonomy): domain Bacteria; phylum Bacteroidota; class Rhodothermia; order Balneolales; family M1805; genus M1805. The sequence goes on from CAZIQX010000188.1 coordinate 1,660, forward strand.
TCAGCCTAAATCGAATGAGTTCTTTGTCGTTAAGAGAGGTCAATTGCTGATTTTTTATACTGATTTCACCAGAACTCACGGAGTCTAATCCGCCCATACAATTTAGTAAGGTGGTTTTTCCCGAGCCGGAAGGACCAACAATTGCTGTAAATTCTCCAGCATTAATTTCAAGGGAAACATTTGTTAAAGCATGAACAGGAATGGTTTCGGGATTATAGATTTTGTGAACATTTTTTACGGTTATGATAGGCATAATCTTCTCCACGATTAATGTAAGCGTATGGCTTCCAATGGTTTTAATTTGATGGCTTTGGTAGCAGGGTACCAGGCAGCGAGCACAGATGAGATAAAAATGAATCCACTGATTCCAATTAAATATTCTGTTTTTAAATTCGGATAAATGATGGAACTCATTCCATATTCTGCTAATCCTTCGGCAAAGGCACTTAAATCGAGTCCATACAATCCTACGGTATTAACCGTTAACCAGCCAAGTAAAAGACCTAAAGGAGTACCAACACACGAAAGAGTAACCGTTTCGTATAAAATCATTTTGAAAACTTCGGTTCGAGGCATGCCAATAGCCATAAGCATCCCCAATTCGCGAGTGCGTTCTAAAATGGCCATCAACATCGTGTTTATTATTCCTAAAATGAGCGCCAAAACAATGATTCCCATGAAAATATAGAGGTATAAATCCATGGAACTTTCTATGTAAGCTAGTTCAGGGGCTCGTTCCAACCATGTTTCCAAAATTATCGAATTTGTTAAGGTCGGTTGAATTTCTGATTTCCACAAGCCAACCTTTCCGGCGTCTTGGAGAGTGATTACCCATTCATGAATGGCTTTTTCATCACCTATAACCCGTTGTAAATCGGTTTGTTTTACATAAACGCGTAATTCATCCATCATTGAATTAGGACTCTTCACAATCCCTGATACACGAAATGCAGCTGAACTGATTGTGCCATTAACCTGTTGAAAGCTTAAAACTACTTTTGAGCGTAGATCAACCCCTAATTTTTTTGCCAGTTTTTCACCCAACACAATTTGATTTTTGTACGTTTCTTGCAGATAGGAGCCTTTTATCACAAATTCATGAATGGTAAAGTTTAACGTATCGGTAGCAACGTCAATTCCTCGAATTTGAACACCCGCTGAATTCGTTGCACTTGCAATCATACCTTCCGCATGGGTGATTGGAGTTAAGGCTTGGGTCTGTGAATGATTTTTAATGAGCTCTATGGTTTTAAACAGAGAATCATTGGGTAAAACAAATTCGGTTGTTCGTTCATCTAAAAAAGCTTTGGATGACAAGGCTGCATGACCCACATAGGTTTCTAACTGAGATTTCAGGTAGTGGGAAGTCATACCATTCATAAATGCTGTGATAAAAATAGTAGCCCAAACGCCAATAACTACAGCTGTTATTACAACAACGCTACGAACCGGATTACGCCAAATATTTTTCCATCCTAAACGAATAATCATCATCATCTCCTTATTTCATAGCTTCAATGGGATTCAAGCGAAAAGCAAATCGAATGGGATACAAGCTAATCGCACCTATTAACAGATAAATCACACTAATAGGTGAAAACATGACTTCCAACGATGCTGAAAATGGCAAAACGGGCTCTAAGCCGTAATTAAGCATCATTTCAGCCATTTCTCCTGTTAATGGAATGGGGTTCAGGTACAAATACCACAAAATGGGATAGGCTAAAATCAACGAAAACAAAGATGCTAATAGAGTTAAAATAAACAGCTCAATACATAATAAGTACGCTATGATTTTTCGAGCTGTACCGAGCGATAACATCACACCAAACTCATACTTGCGTTCCGATACCATCATCAACACGGTTCCAAAAATTCCAAAACCAACAACGAGGTACAATATAAAAAGCATGACTTGTCCGCTTGAATTATCCACTTCAATAGCTTGAACCAATTCGGGCATCATTTCCTGCCAATGAAGAACTTCTACATTGGGATTAGCCAGTTTTGTTTTTAAATCCTTCGTAATCTGTGAAAAATCGGCTGGATTTTTAATAATAGGGAATAGGAGCTTAGACCATGTTCTGCACCAAACACATAATGTGCTGTTTTTAATGGGATATAAACCGATGCCCGATTTAATTCAGGGGAGCCCAAACGTACAATTCCTACTATCGGCAGAGCAGCATTGGCTGAGACTCCGTGGTAGCCTTGTCCCAACATGATAAGTGAATCTCCAACCGATAGATTCAAATACGTTGCTAAACCTTCGGATAGTATAACCGCATTGGAATCGATAGCAGAAAAATAACGACCTGTAACGATGTTTTGATAAACACCTGACAGCTCTTTATCCAGTTCAGGATCTAATCCGATAGTTAAGGAGGCGCGCGTTTTTTGGTCACCGGCAGCTAACACAAATGTTTCTAATCGCGGAGCAAGATGTTCAATTTCTGTATGTTTTTTAAGGATTTGAAGGATGTTTTGGTCTTTATCAAAAAATAAATCATCAAATGAACGCGACTCCCAAAACCCAAATTTATGAACTTGAATGTGACCGGTGTAACGAGCAACGGTATTTTGAATCATGGATTCATACGAGCCTAGTTGCATAGAGCGCATCATCAAGGCAAAAAAAATGGCAAAATGAATGGCAAAAAGAGTGATATACGTTCTACGTTTGTTTCTCCACAAATTTCGCCAGGCAAGCATTACATAAAATCGAACCATGTTATTCTCCGATTTTTTTCATGTTTTGTAAGCTGAAAAAGGATGGTTTAATGGGTACATCAAAATTGAGTGAAAGGTATTCAAAGGTGGTTTTGTGTCCGGGCTTATCAGCGGGAATCATTTCCATTTTGGAAGGAATTTGTCTTCCGTCGAACGTTTTGATATCATAGCCAATCATGGTGTTCACAAGAAAATCGTCTTCATCATAAAATTCTGTTTTTAGCTGATGATATTCTTGCTTAGAAATCCATGTAAGAACTTTTCCCCAAACATCAGCGGCTTCGGGTTTGGGCGTTAGTTCGATTTTCCAAACTTTCGTGCCATTCAGTTCTTCTTCGCCCACAATTTCGTGCGAATAATCTTCTAAAATGGATGATTCACGAACTAAATCATCGTTGGTAAAATCAGAACCCATCCACGATTGCATCATCATAGAAGGGGGAAGTTTAACAGAACGCCCAATTGTGGGTACCCAATTCCAAATTTCATTTTTGCGTTTTAAAAAAACAGTGCCTTTATCGCGTACGGGTTCTGTGATGAGCGTTAGGGAATACTCGGTTCCAATTGCCCACGATTTCATACTGATACTTCTCGACCAATCCGGACGAATGATGGTCATGGTAATTACAGATTCAGAAGACTTTCCACGTGTAAGTTCATCTGATTTTTTGATGATTTCATAAGCTGATTGTGCATTACCAATGGTAATAAAGCTGAAAAACAATGAGTAAAAAGCAAGTAATTGTTTGGTTTTTTTCATGTTAATCCTCATTTATGTTAATCTAGGAACAATATCGTTCAATTTCGTGCATCAAAACTTGCCGGATGGGGAATTCATGTTGATAGACAAAGTTTAACACCGCACCTTGGAAAAGCGCCATAAACCGATAGGTTTCTTGTTCATAATTGGGAACACCAACTTGTTTGAGCAATTCTTTAATGGCTTGAATACCAGCATTTTTTTGTCCGGAAAACTTCATTTTCACACCTTGGTCGAGCATAATTTGAAAGCTTAATAAGTAATAGAGCGTCCATTTTTCAGGCTCTGATTCAAAGTTTTGAATGAGTTGTTCGTAGGAATTCCTCAAAACTTCTTTAGGGTTTCCCATAATTTGATGTGTTCTAAAGAAAGGTGGAACCTCATCCACATAAAACTGGAAAATGGACATCAGTAATTCATCTTTACTTTTGAAGTAATTGTACACCAATCCTTTAGAGATTCCTGCTGCTTGGGCAACTTGTTCAATAGTTGTACCTCGAAAGGTGTTTTCAGCGAAAAGCTTTAAGGCTGTTTCAATAATAAGTTGACGCCTTTCGTCGCGAAGTTGAGCTAAATCTTTTTCAGAGCGTGGTGACATTTTGCAAAATTTATGACTGACTGTTCGGTCAATATTAAAAAAGGTTTCGCTGGTTCGCAAAAAAAATCAAATATGATTGCTGTTTTTAAAACTCATGGAGAATACTTTATCTTTTCGATGAATGAAAAATACAGAGCAGATATTACATGAAATCCTACGTGCAATTCAGCAAGTTGAACCAACTGCCGAAGTGCGGTTATTTGGCTCTCAAGCAAGAGGTGATGCACAAGAAAGTTCAGATTGGGATGTGCTCATTTTATTGAATCATGAAGCAGATTTTTTTTTAAAAAGACAAATTCGAGATGCGTTATTTCTTATTGAGTTAGAATATGCAATCGTGATAAATTCCTTTGTGTATTCAAAAAGTTTTTATGCAAAAAGAATTAACTCAAATCCTCTCTTTCTAGCTATTGAAAAAGATGGGTTCATGTTGACATGAAGAATGAACTTGTAAATCAACGATTAATCAAGGCTAATTTGACTTTGAAAGAAGCTAAAGTTCTTTTTGGTCAAGAGTTGTTTAATGGTGCAGTAAATCGTTATTACTATGCATGTTTTTATTTAGTATCTAGTTTACTAGCAAAAATTGGAGTTGATGCTCATACTCATAACGGAGTTAAAACTAAGTTCTTTCTTCATTTTTTAAAGACGGAAAAAGTATCACAAGATTTGGGAAAAATTTATTCAAATTTGATGAATGAGCGACAGGAAGGAGATTATGATGATTTTATGGTTTATTCTTTTCAAGTTGCAGAGTCAATTTAAAAAAGATGCAGAATATTTTTACAATGAAATTTCTAAACTAGTAGAAAGCTAGATTACTGTTCTTTAACACTCTTGCATCTAAAAGACATTAAACCCTACCTTAGCGCAACTTAATCACAAACAAAAAATTACATGAAAAAGATTGCCCTTATTTTAGCTTTGATTGTTTCAGGAATTACATCGGTTTCTGCACAAAGTTTTGGAGTAGGATATGCCTACAGTTCAACGGCGCCTAATTCAGGCCTAACGGCTCACTTTGAATCGAGCATTATTTCACTTGGCCTTGCCTCGATTAACTCTCGGGTT
>CAZIQX010000189.1:0-980 GCA_964541325.1 uncultured Chitinophagales bacterium
GTTACCTTGTGTGAATTGATTATTTATTAATACAGCCACTTCCCTACCCAATATATCAATCACAGTTAGTTTTACATGTTGCGATTGTGCCAATTCGAACGGAATTGTGGTACTTGGGTTAAAAGGATTCGGATAGTTTTGTTCCAAACGTGTTTGAAAAGCACGCTCAAAGGGTTCCAAAGATGTGGGTTCAACTACTTCTATTTTGAAGTTAGTATGGGTTTCATCCCAAAAACCACCACCACTTGCCGAAAAACCTCCAAAGAGAAAATCATCATCCAAATAAGCCATTCTTGAGGCAACGAAATAGGTTCCTAAGGCCAAATCAGAACCGGTTTCTATGGTATATTCGTCATTATTGGCTTGCAGACTACCCTCGTTTAGAGTGGCTAAAGTCCACACAGATTCATCCCAGGTTTCAGGATGGGTATTTTCATCGTTTATTCCAATCCAAACGCTTACATGTTCAGCCTGAGTAGCTAAACTGGTATAACCATTTATAAATAATTGAGCATACATAGTAACCGTAGAACCAGCTAACAGAGTATCGTTTTCAACAAATTGCAGATTAAAAAATCCGACTTCACCGCGTGTTTTAAACGTTTTTGATTCAGAAAATGGTCCCGGAGCAGTACCACCTAAACGAACTCTCCAACGATAAGAACGTCCAAATTCGAGCGCATTCGTTATAGAATATACGGTATCAGCAATCCCGGAAACATTAATTAAAGGGGTGGCATAATTTGCATCTGATAAGGTACTCACCTGAAGGTCGAAAACAGCTTCCGGAATAGCATGCCAAGTTAATGTAGGGTTAACCGAAACATGCGATGACCCACTTACGGGAAAAAGCGTTGTAGCTAATTGAGTAATGGTCAAACTGCCATTAACATGAGTTTCTCCGTTCCAAAAACCGCCACCTGATGTAGAATGGGCACCATAGATAAATCCATCATTTTAATATTGATAGCGCATCGAAA
>CAZIQX010000189.1:990-6637 GCA_964541325.1 uncultured Chitinophagales bacterium
CAAGCGCTTTCGTTCCAAGTTGATGGATCCGTATTCTCATTTGAAATACCAACCCAAGCTTGCAAATCAGCTGTTGCGCCGGGTGTTTGGGTGATTTCAGGGATATAAACTTTTCCACTTATCCTAACGCTATCACCTCGATTAATGACCCATGAGCGTTCTGCAAGATTTGCAAACTCGATACTTGCACGGGTTTTGAAACTAAACACATCTGACCAATTCTCATCCATTTCACTACTTTTTCGTACCCGCCATTGATAGGAAGTATTAAAACGTAACATCGAAGCCGGACTTGAGAATGTGGTGTCAGTAATCACGGTATCTATAACAGCATCTTCAAACGAAACATCCGAACTCAAACCGATTTGTAATTGGTAAGCTTCAGCACTTTCGATGGATGTCCAACTAAAAGTAAGGTCTTTTTCTACCCCTTGTGCATTATTGGTTGGGGTAATCAAAGTGGCGATAGAACCAAAACTCACCGAATAATTAGCTCCTTCATTGGAGTTCCATTCTAAGATGTACATATCTCGGTCTGTCCCCCAAGACGATGCCTCTACGGTTGTAGTGACTACAAAAAAGGAAAGTGTTACTCCATCAGCTTGGCCAGGTAAATTAACAGAACCTGTAACGCCATCAAACTCAGTAATTTCAATAACTTCTTCTGTTTCAAAATCATTGATACTGTAAATCACATACACTTTTTCTTCCGGTGATTTGATTCCAGATAGTTCCACATTAACACTTACTGACTCTCCAGCGGTTACAGATTGAGTTGGTAAACCCGATATACGAAGAACCTGTACGGGTAATTGACTGGTACGCAACATAGAAGCCCGAGAATTCGCATATCCGTTATCTTCAAATAGAATGGTATAGACATAATCATTTTCGAGAGTAACGTCATTATCAGCAGCACCATTTAAAGTTAATCCGGTAATTGCATGTATCTCGAGAGCCCCATCAGCCCACTTATTTTGATACAAAGCTGTGCTTGGGCCACTTGTAAACAACATTTTGTAGGCACCGGCTGAAACATCGCCATCAGTAGCCTTAACTTGAAGACGACTCATGTATTGTCCACCACCAAAAGCACGATAGCTTAATCTGAAATTTCCCATTTGCTCTTCATCAAGGGAATTCGTCCAACCGTTCCATGAACCCGGCATGTTAATTCCCTCAGGCCTGTAAATTTCCTGAGCTGATACTGAATTTAGAGTTACGACACAAAAAATAATACCAATCCAAATGAGTACTGAACGTTTCATAATCAATCATCGCATTTTGTTAACCAACCAACGCTTACGGAAATGTAAGCGCTTTCATTTGAAGTCTGAATTTAAGCTTTTTTGATGATTTTCAAATAATGGAATAAAATTTCTTGCTGAATAACGAAACCTTGCTGAATTAACTAGTTCAATCTTCTCCCCATCTTTATTTGATGTATATTCTCGCCAAATAAAGTTCCCTATGAAACAAGCTGTTGTTACCGGTGCGAGTTCCGGAATTGGACTCGAAATTACCAAACGATTAATAGAACGTGGGTATGAGGTATTTTCTATTAGTAGAAGTCCTTCGGATTGCCCTTACATTCATCCCCATTTTCATTTGCAAGAAGGCGATTTATTAGATAAGAGCTTTCTGAATCAATGGGTGAATCAAACACGGAAAGCCACCCATAAAAACTTACATGTTTTGGTTCATAGTGCTGGTTTTGGTCTATTTAAACCCTTTGAATCCATTTCAGTTGAAGAAATTGAACGTTTGACCAAAATCCACTTGAGCGTTCCAATGATGTTGACCCGTAATTTTTTACAGGATTTACTTGCTTCTGAAGCTCATATTTTTGCTCTAGGTTCGTATTCGGGCACTACGATTTCACGTTGGGGCGGCCCGTATGCTGCTGCAAAAGCAGGTTTACATCACTTTATGCAAGGATTATTTGAGGACTATCGTAAACAAGGTTTAAAAGTCTGTACCATAATCCCCGATATAACCGATACCCCATTTTATAACTCGCTGGATTTTGCTCCTGCAAATGATCCTCTGGCCAAAATACATCCGGCAGAAATTGCGAATCAAGTTATGCATATCTTAGATTTACCGTTGGGTACCGTTATTTCTGAAGTTCGCTTTCGCCCTCAAAAATTACATTTAGAAAAAAAATAATTTAATGATTAGACTCACATGAAAATACCTGTATTATTTCTTTTAGTAAGTTTTGTTGCAGCTGTGAATTGTACTCAAAAAACACCGGTTCCTGTCATTGTCAAAGGTTCAGAATGGGGTTCAAAAGTACTGCCTGATTCATTATCGTATCAAACGCATAGTATCACTAAAATTACCATTCATCATGGTGGTGTGGATTATCCTGAAGACAAAAACGCTATTGAATACTTAAGCAATTTACAGTCTTGGAGTCGACGTGAAAAGCGCTGGCCGGATATCCCCTATCATTATCTGATTACACCGGATGGTATTATTTATGAAGGCCGTGCCGACAGCTTAGCCGGTGATACAAACACAACCTATAATCCTTCCGGTCATTTACTCATTTGTGCCTTAGGAAATTTTGATAGTGTCACCATTTCTGACACTCAATATCAACGATTAATCGAATTAACCGCTTATTTAACTCAAAAACATAGGATTGATCTGGACTCTATTAAAACTCATAAAGACTATGCTGAAACAGATTGCCCCGGAAAAAATCTGTATCCGTATTTTGTAGATGGAAGTTTTTTAGAGCGCGTAAAACAGATTCATTTCTAACGATATAACGCTTTTAGCTCAATATAATCTTTAACTGATTGAGGAACAGGAGCTTCTGCCAATTTACCGTTACGAATTTGTTCTCTTATTTCAGAAGATGAAATTGCTTTTGGTTCATGTTCAACAAATTCTGTGACATCTATAATGGCCCCTTGAATTCCTGATGCATCAAATCCGGGACGCTCGGCAACCAACAATCGGCTCATAAATAGAATGGCATCAAACAACACCCATTCATGAAATTTTTGAAGTTGATCACCTCCCATACACCAATACAATTGATAAAAAGGAAACATTTTTTTGAACTCACCAACCGTTTGCACGGAATAACTTGGAGTTGGCAACTTAGCCTCAATATCAGATACGGTAACTCCTACTTTATCTTTTAAAGCCAGGCGTGCCATTTCAACCCGATTTCGAAAAGGTGTTTGATGCTCATTGGAGCGGTGCGGGGATTCATAAGTTGGAATCACCCACACTTCCTGAACATAACCTGAACGCAAAAATGAATCGATTAGCGCAATGTGCCCATCATGAATGGGATCGAATGTTCCCCCAAATAAGCCAATCGAAACACCACCCATCAGGAATTTTTAGCTAAACTTTTCATTTTATCACGAACATCATCGTAACGCCCTTCCATTTCTTCACGTTGAGCCCCATTCGGGAACAACTGTAAATACTTTTGATACGCATCCAACGCCATTCGATAACGTTCTTCTTTCTTCTCTTGAACGGAATTATCTGCGTACAATTCAAGCGCTTCCATTTGTTTTGCAAGTGCATCATCTGACCAATTGGAATCCGGATATTCATTCACAACCTGACCAAAATACACCTGAGCGGCATTATACTCTCTAATTCTCAAGTAAAATATGCCGGCATCAAACATTTTATGCGCTAATTTATCGCGTAACTCATTCACACGTTTTCCGGCTTCAATTGAATAATCGCTCGTTGGATAGCGCAAAATAAACAACTGAAATAGTTCTAGTGCTTTCAGTGTTTCTGTTTGATCGAGTTTGTAACGCGGGGATAATTCATAATAACACAATGCTTCTTTGTATTGAACTTCCTCTCTACGTTCATCACGTGGATAATAATTCATGTATCGCTGATATTCTGAGGCCGCAATTAAAAACTCGCCATTTTTGTAATAACTTTCAGCTAAAAAATATTGAGCATCTTGTGCGTAATTGGTTCCTCGGGCAACGGAAATCACCGTTTCAAAAGCTCGTGCAGCTTCACCGTAATCACCTTTGTCGTACACACGTTTAGCTTTGTCAAAAGCTATATTTACAGGGTCGCCCGGACGAATTAAGTTTTTGTCGGCGCAAGAATAGCCGATGAGTCCAAGCATTAAAATAATCCAAATAAACGGTTGTTTTTTCACAATATGCGCGTATTTAATTGATCTAAGAAGTTGATGAGTTCGGTTTTAAATGGTGAATCAGGAAAAATTGCTAATTCATGTAATGCAGATTGATAAAAATCTGCCACTGCTTGAACGGTAAGTGTATCAATTTCGTATGTACGATAACAATCTAAAACCCAATTAATTTGTTCATCAGTAGCATTTTTCGATGCCAAAATGTTTTCCAAAATAGCTTTATCGGCTTCGTTAGCTTTCTCCAGTGCAAGAATACTTAAATAGGTTTTTTTACCTTCACGAATATCACCACCCTGTTTCTTACCAAATTTTGAAGGATCACCAAACGCATCCAATAAATCGTCTTGTATTTGAAACGCGATTCCGGCATGAAATCCCAACTCATAAAGGGCTTGAATTTGTTCCGGTGAAGCACCGCCAATAATACCTCCCATTTTTAACGAAGCACTTAATAATCGTGCTGTTTTTTGAGAGATCATGAGTAAATAATCGTCGATATGTACTTCAGTTTGGTTTTCAAAGTCCATATCTCGCTGTTGCCCGTCACAAACAATGCGCGTTGCTTTAAGAAATTCGTTCATCAACAAGCCATACACATATGGTTGGAAATGTTTGGTCTGATAATAAGCCAACTGTTCCATTGCAAGTGTAAAAAGCACATCACCGGATAAAATCGCCGTATTAGTGTCCCACTTTTTAAATACGGAGGGTTTTCCGCGTCGGGTTGCCGCATTATCCATGATATCATCATGAATTAAGGTAAAGTTGTGAAGCATTTCAACAGCTATGGCCGCATCTTTGCCCTGTTCGATATCGCCACCGCACAGGCCAACTGCTAATAGTACCAGACGAGGACGAATACGCTTTCCACCTAAAGCTAGTGTGTAACGAACTGGTTCGTAAAGACTTACGGGTTCTGAAGGAATTCTGATTCCAACAAGTTCTTCTTCAATTTTTTGTATTAAAGCTTCCAAAAGGCTTCCATTTTAATTTCAGGCGGGAATATACGGTGATTAACAACAAGTTTGTGGATAACTCTTCTTGTTTGTGTAGGCCTTGTTGTTTTAAAAAACCTATTGGCGATGTTGTTCTCAAAATAAACGTAATGTCGAATCAATGCTTTTAGCTAACGTTATGGAAACTAATCCAATGCTTCGAATTGCACGTCATTAATGATTATTCGAACAGCTTTTCACTAAGAGTAAATTTTTAACAGATGAGATGTTCTAAGCTTAACTCACTCAAATGCTTAACACCCAATAAGAGTTGTATTTTTTGCTGAGCGTTTTTCAAATCTTGCAGCCACTCGTTTAATCCGTCTTTCCCTTGTTCAACAATAACTTTAATTACCGGTTGCGCAGTTGCAACAAAATCAGCGCCTAAAGCCAAGCATTTTAAAGCATCAAATGGCGATTGAATCCCACCGGATGCTATCAATTGAAATGCAGTTCGATTGCGTCCTTTAAAGGTTTCTAAACAATCAAC
>CAZIQX010000190.1:0-473 GCA_964541325.1 uncultured Chitinophagales bacterium
GTTTAGGAGCAATTCCATGTTTAATGATTCGCCAAGCCATATAGGGTACACCAATTTGTGATGCCGTAAATAAAATAATCATAAGCTCATAGGAGGTATGTGTTTGTGATAATACGGTGTAAACAACCAAATAGAGCGACATGAACAACACAATGCCTCGTGCATTTTCAGATAAATAGGTCTTCATAAGTTCTTGATTTAGAATGATTTTTGGACAAAACTAATCCTCTTGTAAAATCGTTCTCTGAGGTTTAATATCATTCTTCGTGATAATTAAACAGTGCTTATTAAAGTAAATATGGTAAATCTATCAGTGATTCTTTCTTGTTGCTTTCAGGTGTTGCTGTTATATAAAATTAAGTAGTAAAAAAAGTTCATTTAAAACATCTTTCAAAAGATTGTCGCCGTCTCAAAAAAAAAGCAGATGAGCTGATTGATGTTAATATTATTGAAGACCCTACTTATAAAGTGGT
>CAZIQX010000190.1:483-3774 GCA_964541325.1 uncultured Chitinophagales bacterium
TTTCGCGTAAAACTCAGCTAAATTAAACGAATAAAATTCCGTAAAAAACGTTCTCCGTCACTAGCTGATTTTTCCGGATGGAACTGACATCCCATTACATTTCCTTTAGCTACCACACCTGAAAAAGGTAAAATGTATTCGGTTTGAGCTATGGTTTCTTTAACTACAGGAGCATAAAAACTGTGCACATAATACACCCACGAGTGTTCATCAAAACCGGCTAATAGAGGATGAGACTCAGAAACCTGTAATGTATTCCAACCCATATGTGGAACTTTATCCTGAATGGTATCAAATTTTTTAAGAAATCCGGGGATAAGACCTAAGGTAGGGATTTCACTTTCTTCACTACCATCAAATAATAACTGCATACCGACACAAATTCCGAGTAAAGGTTTGGTAGTTGTACTTAAAAAATCGTGTAGGTTGAGTTCCAACACAGATTCCATTGCAGCTTGTGCGTGTCCCACGCCTGGAAAAATGATGCCATCAGCTTTTTCTAATTCAGCGTGTTTATTGGTAATGATAAAATCGGCATCAATACGTTTAAGCGCATTTGAAACAGAAGCTAAATTTCCGGCTTTATATTCAATTAGGGCAATTTGAGGCTTTTTCATTTACGGTAGCTGTGGAATTTTAAAAAGGTTTAAGTCGTAAGGTGTTAGGTTTTAGGAAAAGGTGTAAAGTTGCAGAGGTTTTGAGTAAGCGCTACGCGGTACCTTCGGTATCAGTAGTGAGTATTCAGTATTCAGGGGGCAGGGGGCAGAGTATTGATGATGGTTGATCTTTGATCTATGATTTAGAGTTTAAGGCGAAAAGACAAAAGCTGAAGGCTAAAAGAATATTAAATTTAATAGCAGATTACTTTTGATTTGATAGAGTAAATGATTGAACTTTCAGTCATCGGTCATCGGTCATCGGTCATCGGTCATCGGTCATCGGTCATCGGTCATCGGTCATCAGTCATCAGTCATCAGTCATTATAACGTTCCTTTTGAGCTTGGAATTTGATTCAATACTCGGGCATTTCGTTCTAATGCAGCACGCAAACAGCGCGCAAAACCTTTAAAACAGGCTTCCACTTTATGATGATCATTATCACCACGAACCGCGATATGTAAGGTTGCTTTTAGGTTGATAGCCAACGAGTAAAAGAAATGTTCAAGCATTTCAGTTGGAAATTCACCTACAAATTCACGTTTAAATTTCCCTTTAAATTTCAAAAATGGTCTTCCTGATAAATCCATAGCTACTTTAGCTTGCGTTTCATCCATCGGAAGCACAAATCCAAAGCGTTCCATGCCACGTTTATCGCCAATTGCTTTAGCCAAAACTTCACCAAGAGCAATGCCAACATCTTCAATCGTATGGTGCTCATCAATTTCAAGGTCTCCTTTGCAGGAAAGACTCAAATCGATTAAAGAATGTTTAGCAATTTGATCGAGCATATGATCGAAAAAACCAATTCCAGTTGAAATTTCGCTATTTCCTTTACCATAAAGATTTACTTCTACAGCAATTTCCGTTTCATTGGTTTTTCGCAAAATTGAGGCTTTTCTTGGCGGGTATTCTGCAAAAAGTGCAATTTCAGACCAATTTTCAGCCGACCACGTTTCTCCCAGGCTTGCCCGGTGGGCTTGTAACTGACCCGCATCGAGAGTAACCATAAACTCAAAGGGTTCTTCAGAGAAAGGAAGGATTTCAATTTCCTCTTGTTCCAGAAACCGTAGTTGTTTTTCACTAAGTTTATCTTTGGCCATTTCGAGTGAAAAACCCAACCATTGTAGGCGACGAAGTGCGTAAACTGCGCCATTTCTAAAAATGTGTTTGGCGTCGGTTGGCGCTAAAGTTTGAGGTTCAATTCGAGCAATCATGCGTTTAGTACTTGTTTAAAAGCTTCGAGTAAAGTACGATTTTCTTCTGCGGTTCCCACTGTAATTCTCAAGGTTTCTTCACAGTGAATTTGATCTCCACGATAACGAATCACAACCCCCAAATTGGGAAGTGTTCGATAAATATGTAGTGCATTTGGAATGCGAATCAATATAAAATTGGAGTCTGAGGGGAAGATTTTTTCGACTTGTGGAATTTTTGCAAATTCAGTTTCGAGAAATTTTCGTTGTTCAATTAAAGTTGCCACAGATGAGCGCATTTCATCCACATGTTCAAATGCTTTTAGGGCAACATCACTTGTTAATTGATTGATATTGTACGGTGCTTTGATTTTACTCAGTAAACTGATGATAAACTCACTCGCAAATGCAATACCTAACCGGATTCCCGCTAATCCAAACGATTTTGATAAGGTTTGCAATACCACAAGATTTTCAAAATCCTGCACGCGGGAGGCAAAACTTGGTTTATCACTAAAATCTATATAGGCTTCATCAACTACTACAATCCCTGGGAATTCACGAATTAAAGTCTCGATATCGGTGTGATTAAGGTCATTACCTGTTGGATTGTTTGGTGAACACAAGAACAGAATTTTTGTACTTGAGTTTGATTTTTCTATGATTTTGTTAGTTTCCAATTGGAAATCAGAGGTAAGCGGCACAGTAATCACGTGAACGTCATTAATGGAAGCGGCTACTTTATACATTCCATACGTTGGGGGAGTAATAACAATGGCTTCGGTTTTGGGTTCACAAAACACGCGAATAAGTAAATCAATCGGTTCATCACTTCCCACGCCTACAAAAATATTTTTGGCTGAAACCCCTCGAAATGCACCTATTTTTTCTTTTAACTCCCATTGATAGGGTGAAGGATAACGATTTAGTCCTTCCGCATTGGGGATAGTGGGGCCGTTAGCGTTTTCATTGGCATCTAACAGGATTCCTGAGTCGTAATCATCACGAGCACAGCGATAAGGAGCGAGAGCGAGAATGTTAGGTCTTACAAGATTGCGAATTTCGAATGTCGAATTTCGAATTTGGGGTTGCCTTGCTGATATATCCATTTGTAATTATGGCTTGATTAATTCTTTTTTTGGTTGAGTTTTGTAGTTCGACCTATTGAAGTAAAAATGGCAGTTAGCTCTTTAGCTTCATTATAGATTTTTATGTAATTGTTATTAGGAAACAATTTGCTTTCATGTAAAAGTTCAAGCCAAAAACAGGTTTCATCTGCTTCTTCTTCAACGATGTTAATTTTTGATATAAATTCAGCACGACTTCTAGAACGACATGCTGCCCTATAATTTGCAGCCACAGACGTACTAGATTTGATTATTTGATATGAAATAACTTGTGCCGTTTTATTTTTTTGCAATTGATTCACTAAATCTAT
>CAZIQX010000190.1:3874-6615 GCA_964541325.1 uncultured Chitinophagales bacterium
ATGCCTAAGCTTCTTTCAGTCTTATACTTACGGCGTTTTTGTGGGCTTGCAATCCTTCTGTTTCAGCCATGATTTCCACATAAGGACCAAGTTTTTTCAGCCCTTCACGATTCGCTTTTTGAAACGTAATAAAATTGATAAAACTTAGTAAACTCACGCCGGAATACATTCGTGCATACCCGTAAGTAGGTAAGGTGTGATTCGTTCCTGAAGCATAATCACCTAAACTTTCGGGAGTCCAAGGACCCATAAATACGGAACCGGCTTTTTCAATTTCTGGTACGAGACGATCCGGATTCTCTGTTTGGATGATTAAATGTTCCGGTGCATATCGGTTTGAAAAATCAAGCGCTTGCTGTTCGTTTTCAACTTGAATAATATGGCTTTTCTTTAATGCATTACTTGCAAACTCTTTGCGTGGCAATGCGTTTAGTTGAGATTTTAGTTCATTATCTAAACCAAGTAAATCAAATCCTTTAATGGCCACCAAAATTACTTGTGAGTCACTGCCATGTTCTGCTTGTGATAACAGATCCGCAGCAACAAAAGATGGCCTAGCTGTTTTATCGGCAATCACCAATACTTCGCTTGGACCTGCAGGCATATCAATACTAATCATTGCATCAGAGTTTTGAAGGAGCATTTTGGCAGCTGTTACATATTGATTTCCGGGTCCAAGAATCTTATCAACTTTGAGAATTGATTTTGTACCAAACGCTAGAGCAGCAATGGCTTGTGCACCACCGGCTTTCAGAATTTTTTTGATGCCACACAGCGCTGCACAATACAGTACTTCATTGTGAATCGATCCATCTTTTTGTGGTGGACTTGCCACGATAACTTCTTTACAACCGGCAATTTGAGCAGGAACACCAAGCATCAAAGTGGATGAAGGAAGCACCGCTGTTCCACCCGGAACATACAAACCCACTCGTTCAATCGGACGAATTTCACGAGCGCAAATAACACCCGGCATGGTTTCAACTTCCAAACGTAATGGGCGCTGTGCTTTATGAAATCGTTTGATGTTTGCATAGGCTACATCAAAAGCCTTTTTTACTTTGGTAGGAAGTTCAATTGCAGAGGCTTCAGGAACATCCATCATCAAACTATCCAGAGAAACGCCATCAAATTGCTCGTTGAAACGTTTTACAGCACTATCACCCTCTTGTTGAACTGCATCAATAATCGGCTTGACAGTAGCAAAAACTGAACTAAAGTCAATCTTTGGTCGCTGACATAAACGATTAAGTTCTGTTTCACTTAAAGAAGAATAATCAAATCGGTCGAGTTGCATATTATTGAATTAAACTTTCTATAGGTAAAATAACCATGTCACAAGCGCCAACTTGCTTTAAGCGTTCCATAATTTCCCAGAATTGATTAATCGGAACTACGGAATGAATAGCAACCATATCAGGGTCGGCGAGGGGAAGAATAGTTGGTGACTTTGCACTTGGCAATATGGTTTTAATACTTTCAACCGCACTTGCCGGTGCGTTCATCATAATGTAACGGCTTCGCTCAGCTAACTGACGTCCGTTAATTCGAAGGAGTAAACGTTCAATCAACTCAAGTTTTTTTTCGCTTAAAGGTTGATTGGTGCGAATGAGTTGAGTTTGTGAGTAAAAAATGGGTTCTAATTCTACCAAGCCATTGGCTTTCAGTGTGCTTCCTGTTGAAACTAAATCACAGATTGCATCAGCTACATTAAGGGTAGGGGCAATTTCAACCGCGCCTGAAATTTCGATAATGCGTACGTCTATCCCTTTAGAATCAAAAAATTGCTTGGTGAGATTCGGATAACTTGTTGCAATCCGTTTGCCCTGAAAGTCTTCTGCTTTCTTGATGCTTCCATTTTTTGGCGCAGCCAAACTTAAACGACAAAAACCATATTCTAAGTCTTTGATTACACTTACATTAGCGCCACGTTCTGACGTTACATTTGCACCTACAAAACCAAGGTCACAAACGCCATCCTGAACATATTCAGGGATATCATCGTCGCGAATAAGTAATAACTCGATATCGAGGTTGCGGCATTTTACCATTAAACTGCTTTTGTAGTCGTCGAATTTTAGACCAATATCTTCGAGTAAACGAATGGTTTTTTCGGTAAGACGACCACTTTTTTGAATGCCAATACGGAGGGATTGTTCTGTTTCCAAAATAGATTCCAATAAATAAGGTTAAGAGTGAAAAGTTAACTTAGAAAAGCGAAAGAAGAAGAAAAATCAGGTAAAAATTTAAACGAATTAAGCCTGATGATGATGCACACGATGATGATGGAGATGAGCTGAGGTCATCATCAAAGAGAAAGAAATATGTGTGCGGATGTTTTTCACTTGGGCAAAGTTAGGGGAAAGGCAGAACATGACGCAAGTGGAAAAGTGGGAAACTTATATATCGATCACAATCCGAATATTTTCTTTTACTTTTTTGATTAGGTTAGTTTCCAAATTGCCCAATTTTCTGATGAGGCGTTTGTTATCAATTGCTCTGATTTGATCAATCATAATATCACAATCATTTGATAGATTAGCCTGACCTTGTTTTAGGTGAACACGTAATATGTTTGATTGCAGTTTAACATTGGTAGTTATAGGGCAAATCAATGTTGATGGGTGGCCGATATCATTTAAGAGATTTGTTTGAATGACCAAAACGGGTCTAGTTTTGCCTGATTCTGTTCCAATTTGAGGATTCAAATCAGCTATCCAAATTTCAAATTGCTTCATTGT
>CAZIQX010000191.1:0-2962 GCA_964541325.1 uncultured Chitinophagales bacterium
AAAGCTGAAGGCTGAAAGAATGTTGAAATGACTACCATCTTACTTTCGATTTGATAGAGCTAATGAGTGAACTTTCAGCAAAGCATTCAACCTTCAGCTTTGGGCTTTTTATCGCTTCTAGCTTCTAGCTTCATTCTTCCAACTCATTAATAAATTTTTCCTGCAAGTTTTAACGCTTCGGTGAGAGCCTTAGCCTTGTTAACGGTTTCTTCAAATTCTTTATCCGGATCAGAATCGGCAACTATTCCCGCCCCTGCCTGAATATAAATCGTGTTTTCGGTTGCGACCATGGTTCGCAAAGCGATACAGGTATCCATGTTGCCTGATAAATCAAAATAACCTACGGCGCCTGCATAAGGGCCTCGTTTGTGTACTTCTAATTCATCAATAATTTCCATGGCACGCACCTTTGGAGCACCTGAGACCGTTCCGGCAGGGAAACAACGGGCAAGAGCATCAACCGATGTTTTATCGGCTGCTAAGCGTCCCTTCACATCTGAAACAATATGCATCACATGGCTATATCGTTCAATATAAGCCTGACGATGTACATTAACCGAACCGGGTTCACAAACACGGGAAAGATCGTTTCTGCCCAAATCAACGAGCATGATATGTTCCGAGAGTTCTTTGGGGTCGGCCAATAAATCGGCTTCCAAGGCTTTATCTTCCTCTTCGGTTTTACCTCTCCAACGTGTACCTGCAATTGGCATCACTTCAGTTATACGATGTTGCACTCGAACCAACACTTCAGGGGAAGAACCAATCAACGCAAATTTTCCAAAGTCCAAATAAAATAAATACGGAGAAGGATTTACGGTTCTAAGAGCGCGATAAAATTGAAAGCGGTCACCTGCATAATTGGCTTTAAAACGCTGAGATAACACCACTTGAAAAATATCCCCTTCATAAATGTAATTTCGTGCCTTTTCTACCATATCAGAAAAGTGAGATCGTTCGGTATTGCTGGATAACTCACTTGTTAACTGAACATACTGGGTCTCCGGGAGTTGCTTTTTCAGTTCTGCTTCTAATACATCAAGGGCTTTTTGAGCATGTTGATATTGAAAATCTAAGGTTTCTGCATCAACGGCATCTACAAAAACCGTTTTTATGAGTACAACGCGATGTTTAACGTGATCAAAAGCAATGATTTCATCATAAAAGGCCCAAATGGCTTCCGGCAAACCAAGAACATCTTCCGGAACGTTTGGTAAGTGTTCCACCTCGCGAATCGTATCATACGAAGAATACCCAACTGCCCCTCCTTTTAATCGAGGTAAATCGGCGATTTCCGGTTCTTCCCAACCACTTGTTAGCTCTTGTAAAGCTTCAAAATAGCTTTGTTGAAGTGATTTTACGCGTCCGTTTCGTTCGTCGGTCAGTAATACCTTGCCGCCATCAAATCGTAAGACCTGATATGGATTTCGCCCCATAAACGAATATCTCGCCAAATGTTCACCGCCCTCCACGCTTTCAAGCAAAAATGGATAGCGGCTTCCTTCGCGCAACTTCATGAAAAGAGATACCGGTGTTTGCGTATCCACAATCAGTTTTCGAAAAACCGGAATAGCTCTTCCTGATTTGGCAAGTTCAATAAACGTTGATTTTTCCATGTGATATTTTTAAAAAAAAAGCCCACTTCCTTATTCAGAAAGCGGGCCGACCTAAATTTCGTTCAAAAACGTGTGTTACATACACAGAGGTGCCGATCCGCTTAGCAGATATGCCACCACCAGTTTGTATGTATCATTGTTTTTTGCATGGGTGCGAAGTTAGAATCAGATTGAATGAATGTCAATAGTTGGAATAAGATTTTACGCAGTTCTTTTAATTACGAGGATAGTAATATCGTCATCATTAGCCAAACCTTGCGACCAATTATTCCCTAAATCGTTAAGGGAATTCATGATATCTTGAACGGATTTATCTTTATTTGTGGCAATATGCTCCAAAATAGCCGGATAACCCAACTCTTCGCCATCATAATTTTTTCTCTCCGGTAAACCATCGGAAACACCGATCAGTAAATCGCCGGGCTGCATATGAAAAGTAATGTTTTCAAAACTGTTTAGCATGGGTGAACCTAGTGGTAAGCCCGGTACAATCAGCTCTTTAACCGTATTTTCAGTAGCTACATAATGATAAACCGGAGGCATTGCAGCCGACGAAAAGGTAACCGTATCTTGAGAAAAACGAGCAATATTTAAGGCCATTTTTAAGCGACCGGGATTTGCTTTTTTAATGGCTGTATTTAAACGCATCAACATTTCTGCAGGAGAAAGCTGTTCGATTTGCAAGGAATTTAGTGCTGATTTGGTCATCCCAACCATCATACCGGCTGAAAGTCCGTGACCCGTTGCATCCCCAATAATGGAAGTGAATTCATGTGGGTTCGTTACAAAGAAATCATAATAATCGCCTCCAACTTCGGTGGCTGTTTTCAAAAAGGCAGCAATTTCGTAATTAGGAAGTTTTGGTGGCGATTTGGGAAGTAAGGATAATTGGAATTTTCGTGCATTCTCCAACTCTTCTGTTTTGCGCAAACTTTCTGTGATAGCCTTAATCCGTTCTTCTTCTGAGCGTTTTCGTTCAGCTATTTCGTTTTTAAGTTCTTCGTTAAGACGTTTTTGATCTTCGTAAAGTAGTGCATTTTCCAGAGAAACCGCTAATTGTGAGGAAAGTAAATTCACCACTTTAAGACGTTCTTCCGTGAAAGCTCCTGTGGTAAGATTGTTTTCGAGATAAATAATCGCCTTTAGTTTTCCCTGATGCATTACCGGAGAACACATAACCGAACGCACCTGATTTTTTTGTATGTAGGTGTCTTGCGCGAAGATTCCTTCACGTTCGGCATTCACCAATACCACATATTGTTTTGTTTTTTGAACATATTGAACAACGGAAATCGCCACGTGCCTGGAGTCTTCCAATGCGAGATTGTTTCCTATGCGAATTTCTG
>CAZIQX010000191.1:2972-3522 GCA_964541325.1 uncultured Chitinophagales bacterium
TCGGCTAGCAATAAAGCACCGTGTTGTGCCCCTGCATTTTCGAGCATGAGACGCATCATTTTATCCAATAAACGCTCTAAC
Organism: uncultured Chitinophagales bacterium; assembly: GCA_964541325.1. Classification (GTDB taxonomy): domain Bacteria; phylum Bacteroidota; class Rhodothermia; order Balneolales; family M1805; genus M1805. The sequence continues at coordinate 3,054 of CAZIQX010000191.1, forward strand.
TCAATTTCACCGGAAATACTTTGAGATGCCCGAATTACCGTGGTTATATCAATGGAATCGGTTGATTCAGATGTGGTAACCTGTATGGTAGTGGAGTTTTCGTCCTGTGGAGTAAATCGAAGTTCTCGTTGTTGATGTAAGAAATCAAATTCGCGTTTTAGCTGATGTATCTTGGCTTGTGCACCCCAGGCTGTATATTGTGCCAAACTACGTTGAAGGTACATTTCAGCAATTGATTTATTACCTAAACTTAATTGATGTCGTCCTGCTAACTCGTTGGCAAGTGCTTTAATATGAACCAGCCCTTGTTTGTCGGCACTTTCAATAGCTTGCTCATACAGGGTGGTTGCTTTTGATGCATTCTTGTGTAAACGAGCAAATTCTGCGCAAAGCAGTTCATATTTATGCTGAAAGTTTTCGGGTGCGAATTTGGTGAAGGTTTTAAACTTACGAATAGACCGTTTTAAAA
>CAZIQX010000191.1:3532-5252 GCA_964541325.1 uncultured Chitinophagales bacterium
TAGCCCCGCAAGCCGGTAAACCATAAAAAAACAAATGTTCCGCTGAAATTAACTGACCAATTGGCGCTAAGATGAGTTCCTGCGATGAAAAGCCATATTCCTGAGCCTTTTCGAAATCTCTGAATAGTACAGAAACTATCATTTTATACATGTAATAGATTTGTACGGCAATTTTATTGGTACCTGCTAGTATAAACTCCAGATGTGCCTTTTCATTAAAATCTGATGCGTTTAAGTCGTCGTAATGCAATCCCGGATCAACAAGTCGTTTAAAAATTTGATTAAAAAACAACGAACTGTTGTGCGCATCCATCATTTTGATACGTTGCGTAAAGGTGATGTACTCTTCATTGCGCTTCATTAAATCAGGTAATTGTTCACCTAATATGAATTGCGTATTTACATCAATAAAAGCATCTAAACCGGCGTAAACAAAATCACCTGACTGTTTAGCAAACTCCAACGATTTGTACAAATAGGGCAAGTCTGTATGAATCGGGCGAGTCCAGTGATTGATAAAATTGGCGTACAATTGATAAATCTTGGCTTTATTGGCTGTTTTGTTAAAACGATCGCTCAAACGAACGGCCAATTCTCCAAACTGTTGACCCGATTTGTAATCCCCAAAACCGGAACCCAACATGAGTCCAAAGGTAGCGAATGCAAACGTTGTGGAAGTTGAAAAACCGTGTTTTAAGGATAGTTGAATCGCTTTTAACACCATCAAAGCCATCAAATCCTGATCGGTGAAGTATGCTCCAGGAATGGCATTTTCAAGGATTTTAAGCAAGGCTTCTTTTTCGGGATCATTTAATTCCTCCCGATGTTCCATAGCCAAAATATCTTTACCACGAATTTTACCCAACAAACTGATTAAATCGGGTAATAAGTGCAATTTATTGGCTTTTTTAGGCAGATTTACTCCTAATAAACGTGCGCCTTCAACACCTAAAGCGGCTACTTCATCATACCGATTCATGTTCATATATAACACGATTCGTGTGATGTAAACGGTAGCTTTATCTAGATTGGTTTGAGATTTTGTTAACGTTGATTGAAAAAGTTGTTCAGCAAGTTCAAAATCTCCCGATAAATAGGTAGTCTCGGCCGATTGCAGATAAATTTGGTAGGCAAGTTTGTAATTTGACTGCCAATCACTGTCTATCATAAGGTTACGAGCGGCATCAAATATTTTTCTAGCCGACTGATACGCTGTTGATTGCTTAGCTTTATCCGCAGCACGATAAAATAATTCAATAAATTGAATACGCTCCTGCGCTTGAATTTGATCATTACCGATAATAAAATGATTGACTACATCAAATAAATCATCTTCTAATTCATCTACAGATAAGGTTTCTAAGAGCAATTTTCCTATTTGATAGTGAACCTTGCTTCGCGATTCCTCTTCTACTAAACTGTAGGCCGCATGCTGAACACGGTCGTGTAAAAAACGAAAATGATAGGCCACGGATTCATCCTCGCCAATCCAAGCAATATCTGAAAAGCCCTCAGTAATGGAAATGATTAAACCATCACGAAGCGTTTCAAGCAAGATGTTTAAAACCCGTATAGGCTGAATTCCGGAAATTATACTTAAGGTTTTGCTATCAAACTGATTCCCAATACTCGCAGCTAACTTCAATACCTGAATAGTTTGTTCAGGCAAGTTTTTCATCTTATCACTCATCAAATCCACCACGTTATCCGTAATACTTTG
>CAZIQX010000191.1:5262-6230 GCA_964541325.1 uncultured Chitinophagales bacterium
TACTTTGTGTTTTGATGGCATTAATATTCCAAACCCAGGAATCTGTATCTGATTGATAAACAAGTAGTTGCTTTTCGTATAACGTTTTCAAGAACTCGTTTACAAAAAATGGATTTCCGTTAGTTTTTGTCAGAACAAGTTCGGCTAAGGATTGTACTTCAGCCGGTTTAGTATAAAGCGTATCGGCAATAAGCGCTTTTAAATCATCTACTTTTAAAGGCTTCAGATCGAGATGCAGTTTTAAAAGTTCCTGAGCTTCGTTGATGGTTTTCAATACAGAATCCATATTCAAACTCATCTTTTCTTCTACATCACGATAGGCTAAAATCACCATAAAGTAGGTCAATTCAGAATTAACCAACAGAGATTCCAACAAACTTAAGGAAGCGGCATCAGCCCATTGAACATCATCCAAAAACAGAACCAAGGGATGTTTTTTGGTAGCAAAACAACTCACAAACTGTTCAAAAGCCAAATTAAACCGGTTTTGTGCTTCTAAAGGTGTTAATTGTGGTAGTGGTGACGTTTCACCAATTAAAAACTCCAATTCCGGAATTACATCGGCAATAGCACGAATATTGGCACCTACTTTTTCGTGTAAAATCTGCTTAAAAACCTCATTTTCGTCATCCGAACGAGTTAAAAATTGTTTGATGATAAATCCAAATGCCCTGGAAAATCCCAAATATGGAATATTCCGTTGTAATTGATCAAATTTTCCTGAAATAAAATAGCCACGGAATTCTTCAAGTGGTTTGCGAATGTCGTTAATGATGGCTGATTTTCCAACACCGGGAGCACCGGTAACTTTAGCAACGGCACGATTTCCTTGCGTCATTTGATGAAACAGAGCCGAAAGTTTGGCTAATTCATGAATGCGACCATATAATTTTTGTGGTATTTGAAATCGACTGCGTTCATCAAATTCCCCCAAAGTAAAGGTTTGAATCTTTTTGGACTCCACCCAC
>CAZIQX010000191.1:6240-6518 GCA_964541325.1 uncultured Chitinophagales bacterium
GGTCTTCTGCCGGTTTTGCCATCAATTTCATGATGATTTTTGACAGCATTTCAGGCACAAATTTATTGCGTTCGCTTGGAGATTCGGGAATTTTAGCGATATGACAGTGAATCAGTTCGAGTTCATCATTCGTTTTGAAGGGATATGTGCCTGTGAGTATTTCATAAAAAGTAACTCCCAACGAATAAAAATCAGTTCGATAATCAACTTTCCGATTCATTCTTCCGGTTTGTTCCGGGGAAATGTAATGCAGGGTACCTTCGGCTACATCGCTGATG
>CAZIQX010000192.1:0-6509 GCA_964541325.1 uncultured Chitinophagales bacterium
AGGGGTTGGACATATTATATTCATATGCTTGTTTTTGTGGTGTTCCCATACCATTTCTTAAATCATCATTTGGTTTAAGTAGTGATTCTTGTTCAGCGACGATATCATTTGCATTTTTATCATAAAACAATGAGTATCCTTCGCCCATACTGTCAAAGCCGGTTATACCGCCGAAATCGCCGCCGTTCATGGGGACTTCGTTTTTGTAGACCCAGTTGTCGGATTGGTATTCAAGACCACTGGGGGTTTCTTTTTTTGGGACGAGCCAACTGGGGTCGGAGTTTACTTTGTTGATTATTTGTTGTGTAGGTTGGGAGTTGATGCGAGGGATGGTGTCGTATGGTTCTTTTGGGAGGTTTATTTGTTGGGTGGAGTCGTTGGGAGGGTTATCGTAGGAGTAGAATTTTCGGAGGTCCATGACGTTGGAGGTGAAGTTGGGGGTGTTGTATTCTTGTGTGTAGAAGTTGGCGGGGTTAATTTGTTCATATTCTTTTTCAAGTTTTTGCATCGTTGCCAAAACGGTATTAGCGCCTACGGTATCAATCCAGAAAAATGGACCACCTTTGAATGGAGGGAAGCCCAATCCAAGAATCGCTCCGAGGTCACCGTCTTTTGCACTGAGCAGAATGTTGTCGTGCAAGCACCATAGCGCTTCGTTCACCATCATCATACCCATGCGCTCCTGAATCACCTTAAAATCAAACGATTTGCGATTCGAACCACCGAAATAGGAATAGATTCCGGTGTTCACTTCTTTTTTCTTTTTGCCATCTTCGTATAAATAAAACCCTTTTTTGGATTTACGTCCATAAAATCCGGCTTTGTACAATTCTTTGGTCACACTTGTGGATTCCATTCCTCGTTTGGCAAAAAACGGACCCATCACATCGTTGATATGCGCGGCTACATCAATACCTACTTCGTCGAAAAGTGCCATCGGTCCAACCGGGAAGCCCCAAACTTTCATGGCTTTTTCTACGTCTTCGATTTTTGCTCCTTCTTCCAATAAAACGAGGGCTTCGTTCATGTAGGGCGCCAAAATGCGTGTGGTGTAAAATCCGGGGCCATCATTAACCACGATATTGGTTTTACCCTGTTTGTTCCCAATTTCATAAGCGGTTGCAGTCACCCAATCTGCCGTTTGTTCGGTTTTGATGATCTCCAACAAAGGCATTTTCTGAACGGGCGAAAAGTAATGCATTCCAATGACTTGCTCAGGACGCGCACTTCCTTTTGCAATATCGGCAATCGGTAAACTCGAGGTATTCGAGGCAAAAATCATGTGCTTGGGAGCTACTGATTCAGAATCTTTCAACACGGCATGTTTTATGTTGATGTCTTCAAAAACAGCTTCAATCACTACATCAACGGCTTTGAAATCTTCATATCGGGCGGTAGGCTGAATTTTTGCCATCACCTGATCTTCTTCAAATTTTTTGATGATGCGTTTTTTCGTTTTTTTATTGATGTCTTTGTAAATGCCTTGGTAACCTTTTGCCGCCGATTCCAAATCACGGTCCTTTAGCAGCACTTCGTATCCACCATTTTCAGCGGAAACTTGAGCTATTCCTGAACCCATGAGACCTGCACCGAGCATCCCGATTTTTTTCACAGGCTTAACATGTTCTGCCCATGGATTTTTCTTGGCATCGGTCATTCCGAAAAACAAGTTTACCAAAGCCTTAGACTCACTTCCTAACACCAACTCCGCAAAGTTTGCTAACTCAGCATCCTGACCCGCATAAAATCCTTTTTCTAAACCGATTTTTACACAATCCAGAATTTTAAGTGGTGCGGGATAGTTGCCCATCGTTTGTTTCATCACCATTTTTTTGGCTTGAGAATAGATGATTCCACGGGTTAAGCCATTCCTTTCCAATACTTTTTCCATGAAAGAACGTGTGTCTTTTTTCTCGATTTTCTTGCCGACTAGCTTTCTTGCATGTTCAACGGCAACATCAATTAAAGCGTGCTTGTGAACCATTAGATCGATGAGCCCCATTCGTTTAGCCTGACGCGGATACACGTTTTTTCCGGTTAGCATGATGTCGAGGGCTTTTTGAAGACCGATCAAACGTGGTAGTCGTTGTGTTCCTCCTCCACCGGGTAACAATCCCAATTTAACTTCGGGCAATCCGAATTTCGTTTTGGTTGAGTCCGTTCCAACACGTGCCGAACAAGCAAGAGCTACTTCGAGTCCACCACCGAGACAAGCACCATGAATGGCCGCAACCAATGGTTTTTTGCAATGCTCCATGCTGTTTAGCAATTCATTACCGGGACGCGAAAATGCCAATACATCTTCTCTGGTTTTGAAGGAAGAAAGCACATTTAAGTCGGCTCCGGCAATAAAATTGTCGTCTTTTTTTGAAGCCAATACCACAGCTTTTATCGTATCATCATGCTCGATGGTTTTCATCATTTCCGGAAATTCTGATACCAGTTGCTTGTCGAGCGTATTCATCTTTTCATTGGGACGATCCATCCAGATAATGGCCACGTCGTTTCGTTTTTCAAGAGAGAGATAGTTCATGTTGTTTCTTATTGAGGAATATGGATTAAGGAGTAGGGATTAGGGGAACTCGTTCAATACTTTTCAGAGCTTTGAATACTTCTGATTAAACCTTCGAGTAATCGACCAATTTCATCTAACTCACTTTCCATATCAGGTTGATTCCAAAATGTTAAATCGTTGGCAAGTATGATGTAATATCTTACTTCTTCGAGTGACGTTTGAGCAATGGAGTAGAAATAAACCTTTTCTTTTCGATTTCGTTTTCGAAAACCTTCGGCAATATTTGCGGGTACAGAAACAACTGCTCTTCGTATTTGAGATGTCAGTCCAAAGCGTTCATCAGCGGGAAATGCGTTCGATTCCTTGTAAACCTTTAAAACGAATTGATGCGCTTTTTGCCACACCACTAAATCCTTAAAGGTAACCGGTGATTTCGAAGGCAAAGTCCCTTGTTCCATACTCCCTACTCCTTACTCCTACTTACTATTTATAGTTCTTAATAAGCATAGCATGGCCTTGGCCGCCGGCAGCGCAAGCAGCAAGCAGCGCGTATTCGCCATTTTCGCGGATGAGTCGGTTAGCAGCAGTAGTAACCAATCGTGCACCGGTAGCCCCAAACGGGTGACCAATACTCAATGAACCGCCCCACGCATTAAATTTTTCCATAGGGATTTCGCCAAGAACTTCAAATCCGGCTTTTTCCATGAACGACTTGGAGTTAAGTGCATTCAGATTCGCCAAAATCTGTCCTGCAAACGCTTCGTGGAATTCCCAAACGTCGATGTCTTCTTTTTTGAGTCCTAAGCGCTTAAGCAATTTTGGTGTAGCATAAGCCGGACCGAGCAACAATTCTTCACCCGGATCTTGAGAAACGTAGGTGTAATCCACCAACTCAGCTTTTGGTGTTAAACCAAGAGCGAGAGCTTTTTCTTCCGACATGATGAGTGTTGCCGAAGCGCCATCGGTTAAAAATGATGCATTTCCAGCGGTAATCGTTCCATGTGGCTTGATAAACGCCGGACGCAATTTTGCGAGCTTTTCATAAGTCGTATCACCACGAATTCCATTATCTCGTTCAACAGGTTTAAAACGAGGTGGCACTACGGCAGGCACAACTTCTTCGGTGATGTAGCCTTTTTCGAAAGCCTCGTGAGCATTTATGTGAGAACGCATCGCAAATCGGTCTTGGTCTTCTCGAGATGCCCCAAAAGCTGCAGCTAACCGGTCGGCACTTTGACCCATCGTTTCATTGGTAGAAAATTCGGTGATAGATGGCGCTTCGGGAGCTAAATGAGAAAATTTGAAGCCTTTAAAAAACTTGAGAAATTCAAGTGGCGATTTGTATTTGGTGGCTTCGAGAAATTTTTTGCGCATCACACGCTGAAACCGAATTGGCACATCCGACATCGTTTCTGTACCACCAGCCACGATAATATCGGCTTGACCCGTTTTGATTAAATCAACACCGGTGGATATAGCCTGATTTGAAGAAATACAAGCCATCGTAACGGTATGAGCCGGAACAGATTTAGGGATTCCCGCAGCAAGCGCAGATTCACGAGCGATGTTTGAGGTTTTCACTTCCTGAATTACGATTCCCATAATCACCCGATCAATTTCAGCCGGATTGATAGGATTTCGTTTGAGGAGTCCGGCAATTGCCATGCGACCTAAATCATAGGCCATCAAATCCTGATAGTCGGTTCCCGAGCGAAGAAACGGGATGCGCACACCATCAACAAGAACAACTTTTCTGAGAGACATAAGCAACTGGTAAGATCAGTTAATAATTACATTTGTTCAAAATAATCCTTGAAATAACAATAAACAAGCGCTTTCAGGATTAGAAGTTAAATAATTGGTCTGACCAGATATTTAAAGGTAACGAGGAATTTATGTAATCGTTCGTTATCAGTGTACACTATCGTATTTCACAAATGAACGCATCTGGATTTCATCACTCAAAAATAATAGGCATGATTTTATTGCAAGATCGTCTAATCAGTAAGCTGAATTCTGGCAATTCTTGAGCTTAAGCAAGTAAATTCTTTTTTTTAATATTATCATTAATCATGATATTTTGACCAAAATAGTTAAGGCATTTTTAGATATAAAAATCACTGTTCATGAATTTGAGTCTTACTTTCAAACACGTATTACTTTTTTTTGTTTTTCTAGTTGGCTTTTTGCATAAACAATCTGTGGCTCAGCTAAATCCAATGTCAGATTATTACTTCTTAGGCGAAGCTCAGAATGGTTATGTTATTTTAATTCAAAAAAATGAAAAAACTGCTCGAGAACATGTAATTGTATATGATTACTTAAAGAAGACCTTCAAAGATATCCATCGGATTCAATCGGTAAAATCTCAGGCTATTTCGGAAGAATACGGCGACTATATACTTGTAAGTAAAGACATTCATCATCATGAAAACAATTTTTATGTGTTATCAGAGTGGTATGCCTATTGGTTTGAGGAATTTAAATTGCGAAAAAAAACACGTATCCGTTTTGATGATTACATTTTCCCTACGCACATAAGCCGATTTAATGAAAATGAGGTATTAATTGGCGGACACGATTCATCATTTACCAATCATTTTTGGAGATCAAATAAACAGGGAATACTTTTCCACTACAAAAATCCGCCACAACTTGGTGAAATCAAAAAAATAATCAGCCTTAAAAATTCCATAATAGCTATTTGTCAAAAAGGAGTACTTCAATTTGAAAATAACATGGTAAAAACTGTGTTTTTACCCGAAAAAGCGAATCATGACATTCATCATGGGTTTCTCCACAAAGGAAAGGTTATGCTTTTTGTAATGCAAAATGAACCACTTTATAAACCTGACTTATTACTTACACTTGACACTAAAACGTGGCAAATTGAATCACAACGAGAAACACCATCAGACTTTATTAATCATCCGATTGGAATCGACCAACAAGGTAGAGTTTGGTTTAGTAAAGACGAAAAGCTATTGTATGATTTAAACGGTAAACAAATCTTATCCAGATATTCTTCAAAAAAGATTGAAAAAACGGAGTCCTTTTTTGAAAACAAACGATTGAACTTTCTGGTAACCAATCATGGAATCTTATTAAATGAAGAGCAAACACTCACACTTTTTCCGTTTAAAGATGTGGAGTAAGCATCTTGGAATTCTCATACTCTGCTTAATGTGGAGCAGCTCTTCTGCTCAATCGAATTTAAATGAGACAAATTTCATTTTATCAATTTATGCAGATGAGCCTGCGAATACAATCTGGATGAATCGTAAAGATGGAAGCATCCAAACATTTAATTTAAGTACCAACACATTAGATACGATACCCAATTTAAAAGCAAATCAATTATTAGATTATGGAGAACAGTTTGTTGCAATTCAGAATAATGCCTTACTCGCTATAAACAAATCAAATCGAAACGTTTCAAAGATTAATGTAAAGTTTAGATCTAATCATCAATTCAGATATTATCCTGCAAATAACGGGCATCTATTCATTGTGAAAGTAATTGATTTTATTGAGTATGAAGTAGCACTTTTTAATCTTAAAAATGGCGAATTAAAGCGACTGTCATCACAAGTTTTTGAAAAAATTAATGATATCCACGAAGACCATTTGGGAAACATTTGGCTTACAGATAATGACCTTTACCGCTATAACTCCAGTACTGATTCATGGGATTTGATGTTTAAACAATCAAAAGAAACCAATTGGCTTCAACGAATTCGATCGAATAAGACCAATGTATTCGTTAGCACCTGGAATTTACACATCCTTAAAATTGATCCTCATCAGTCTCTTACTGAAACTCAAATTTTGACTACTCTTCCTCCATTCCGTTATGATTCGTTTGATGTTTCGGCAAATGGTAAACTTATAGTTGCAGGTCAAAATCGTGTTGCCTGGCTTGAACATTCAGATTGGATTGAAGTTGAAGATCACAAAATGAATCAAATAGATGAACCTATTTATCATGTTCGGT
>CAZIQX010000193.1:0-6494 GCA_964541325.1 uncultured Chitinophagales bacterium
AACGACTTATACCTTTTAAAAAATTATTTAAAAGCTGTACCTCACTTGTAAAGTCGCCCGGCTTCTCGTGTTTCCCTGAATCAAATCATTACCGCTTCCAACTGTAGTTACATTTTCAAACACAGAAATATCATACTTAAACCACACATCAATCGAGCGAACAGGTTCATATTTTACAAGCACATACGAACGCTGCCCCAAGCCATTCAGTACAGGATTCGACAGGGCATACAGCACATCATTTTCGTATTGATAAATTCTCGCATCAAAACTTTCAGTTTCAAAAAATGCCAATCGCGCATCTACTTGAAGCTTTTTAGTTGGATTCCATCTCACATCCTGATAGACCAGCCAACCCGTATCATTTTGGTCAAAATCGGTGTAACGAACATACTCTAAACGGAATCGCAGACGCAGCTTTCTCGTTAACTGATGCACCAAATCAGAACGCAGGCTCCATCTTGTTTGTGGGTCTATTAAACTATAAGTCCTACCATCTTCCAAAACGGCATCCCGGTCATCTTCTTTTTCTTCATAACGTGCTAATAGTATAAATTGTGTTTGTCTGTCAAACCGATATTCAGAGTAAAGAAGTCCGTCATAGCCTTTTGTGGCCTGAGTAGTTCCGAATCGTGCATAAGGAAATTCATATTGATCAAAATAGGCACGCATCAAAAAATCATCAGAAAAACGATGAGAAAGCCCTGTGTAGATTCCAAATTCATTACTTTGACCACTTCCCTCACCAAATCCGGCAGAAAAAGGATTTTGATAATCTTTAGCATAAGAACGAACGCCAACACTAAACTCCGTTTGGTTGGAAATCAACCATTGCCCTGATTGAACCCAAGCAAAAGCACCGTTTTCACTACGCCCAATTTCGCCGGTTAAGGCAATATTTCGCCAAAAGCAGGTGTAATCAGCCCCCAACACTGACAATCGATTACCTTCAAAACCAAACGTATTATTTAAACCTGTACCTTTTTGAATGTATTTTTCTGATTGAAACGCATAACCGGTTACACCAATCCATCCGGAACCAAAATTCCATCGTAATCGTCCTCCATACATAGAAACGGGTGCATTATATCGCCGTTCTAGCTCCGTTTGTGTACGGTGAAATCCTGAAGAACCCGGAAACCGAATCGTATCACCATTAACTACACTTGCTGTTTCATTTTTTGATGAAAAGAAAACGGTAGTTTCCCATGTTTTTCCAACTGATACAGCTACACCACGTTGAAATCCAGTTTCCAACGTTGAGCGATACGGCCTTAAACCACGTTCCGAACGTGAAACTGCATTGATAACATCATTTCCTTTTCCGAAGGCACCCCCATTCCATAGAACCAAACCTTGGCCAAAAGCCAAACTATAATCTCCAACAATGAGTTGATTTACGATTCCAATATCACGCGCAGCCACATGAAAAGAGGTATAATCGTAACCTAAAGGTGCATTCCAGGTTTCGCCCGGGTCTTTTTCTAAAGTCAGATTCAATGATGCGTGTTCTGTGCTATACGATGTTCGATGATACACTTTATAAGGGTCTCCGGCATAATTACCTCCGGTTACATATCCCTCCTGTTCTTCCAAAGTTGATTGTAAGCGCGTGATGTGTTCCAGTTTCGCCCGCTGATTCCAATATCCTGCATTAAAAAGTAACGCTCGTTGCACTTCTCCTGATGAACCAACCGTTATGTACGGACTGATACGCGAATACGTAGCAGCTCCAATTCCTTTTATTTTGGTGATTTCTGATGTGCTTTCAAACGGTTTTTTTCGGCGGTAATCCACGATGGATTGTGCCATTTTAAAATTTATTCCCGGCACTTTAATGAGTTCATCAATCCCTGCTTTATTGATATTAATGGGTTGCTGTGCAAGGAGTTGTAAATACTCTGCCAGTTCTTCAGCATTTAAGGTTGATTCAGGGTCGAAGGCTTCAACGGCATATTCAACCGCTTTTTCCAATACCTCTGTGGAATCCGTTGTTTGAGCTGATACCCGGTAAAAACCATTCAACATGAACAATATCACCCAAAAAACTATTCGCATTGCTGAATTACCAAGTGAAAACCACATCAATTCCGGGGCTCCAACCTAATTCCTGATGCCGTTCCGCAGATAGATTTACCTGCCATTGTTTGATGGAAAAACCCGCTCCAAACGTAGTATTAACTGGACGATTTCCCACTCCTGCACGCAACACAAGAGCATCTACCAAGGGATACTCAACCCCCACACGGGTCGCAATTGGATAACGCACATCCTTAAGGATATCAATTAAGACAATACCTTTATCAAGTGGTTTATAAGCCAAACCGACACTCATTAATCGAGGGCGTTCTTGAGCATCAACTCCAACAGTGGGACGATTCAAATTAGTGGCCAATGCCCCAATATCAAGCTTTTCGGATAGTGGAAATACAAATCCAATGTCAAAACCTAAGCTGCCATCACTTCCATACGGCGAAGGAAATGCGATGTGATCATAATGAATTCGAATGGCCGATTTTAAACTTTCATAACGATACATCCAACTCACTTGTAGACTAGTTTCTCGATATAAGTCAAAACCATACGTATGAACACCACCGCTAACAACACCCCATTTTGTGGGATAAGAAAGTGTAGCTGCCACATCAGCTAATTCAGATAAACCATAATAGCGAACGTAATAAAAGGAGCTTTGTGCTTGGTGTTCCATAACGGTTGCAGGATTTGCAAACAAGGCCCAAGCGTGTTCATTTAACGCTGTTACGGCATGATTTAATGCAGAGGACCGAGCTCCGTAATGAATTTGTGCTTGAGCATTTTGCGACACTAGGAGCAGCAAAAATACGCCCGTTATAGGTGTTACCTTTTTATAGAACTTAGCTAAAGCATCGGATTGTTTGACTAAAAAGCGCTCAACTAATGCCTTTTTGAAGGTTGCAGAATCAAATGGAGCTGCTGTATAAATCACAACTAAAATTAGACTGACAACTTCTTCTGAAGCTGCAACAACTACTCTCCAAGACTGATTTAGAAATTTTCTCATCATGAATTTGAATGATAAAATACCTATCATTTCTTTGCGTTTAGAGTACGCTCATTTAGGCATTAAGTCAAATCAAATATTTGTGAAGAAATTCCATTTTCAACTTTCCTTACTACTTTTATTTTTAAGTCTTTCAACGGGTTATGCTCAAGAGATTGTGGCCAAAGTTGAACTCAACAAGGAACGAATAAATCGCACCGGAATTGATCACATCAACGATTTACCTCGACAAATTGAAGAATATATAAACACATTTAAATGGACTGACATGCGTGTATTGGAACAAGAACGCATTCAATGTACCATTCAAATTAACCTGAATGAAGTTAGCGAAAGTCTGGTTTTTCAAGCTTCAATCATCATTCAGATGAATCGGCCTATTTACGGCACGATGCAAAACACACCTGTTTTGGTTTTGGTTGATAACACCTGGAATTTTTCGTACCCACCGAACCGGGTGTTTATTCATGATGAATTTCAATTTGACGAAATTGCATCGTTATTGGATTACTATGTTTATTTAATGTTGGGTTACGATGCAGACACGTTTTCTCCACTTGGGGGGTCAACCTACCTAAATCGTGCAAATGCTATTCACGATTTAGCCAACACTTCAAATGCAGTGGGTTGGAGCCGGGCTACGCGTCAAGGGCGAGCTCTATTAATTCAATCGATAACGACTCCAAATTATGAGGGACTTCGAAATGCTATGTACATCTATCATCGAACCGGCTTAGATTTATTTCCACAAAACCCGGAAACAGCTCGCCGAAATATGTTAAATGCCCTTAAACAGATTCAGGAAAATCGAAAATTAGTGACGGAAATTTATCCGTTTGACCTGTTTTTTAATGCAAAATATCGCGAGTTAACGTCCGTGTTTATGGATGCAACACCTGAGTTAAAATTAGAGGCTTACACATTGCTTACTGAAATAGACCCTTCGCACATTACCAAATATGATGAGCTGCAATAGTATTTTTTTGAAAAGGTTTAAGTCGTAAGGTTTTAGGTATTAGCAGAAGTTATAAAGATTTTGAGGTGTATTTCAGAAAAGGTTTAAAGTTGTAGAGGTTTAAAGGTTTAGAGTGGGAGTAAGGAGTATTCGAAAAAGGTTTAAGTCGTTAGGTGTTAGGTATTAGCAGAAGTTGTAAAGATTTTGAGGTGTGGAGGTATCAGTAAGCGTTGCGCGGCACCTTCGGTATAATGATTCTGGAGTCGCGGATTTTATGAGTAAACCGTTTTCAGTAAGCGTTTTATTTCGTGATGCTTTCGGCTTCAGAGGAGCTGTATTCTGGTTATGTCCGATTTTTCAATTTTGCTTGCTATGTTTGAGAAATTGCGGACAATATTTATTAGTAATCAAAAAACCATCCCGTATCAAGCTTCTTTAAACCTTAGGCCATTCGTTTTTTTAGCTTCAATTCCTTTCAGCTAATTACGTGGCGGCCCATAAACCTGCATGGCATAGTCGAGCAGACTTGTTATCTTTACAGAAATTGTTTTTGAGAATCACATCTCATATTTTAAAACAATCTGAGAATTAAAGAACAAAAAGATCGGCATGAACTCACAACAGCTTATAGAATTAGAAGACAGATACAATGCACACAATTATCATCCGGTACCGGTGGTAATCGCACGTGGTGAAGGTGTTAAAGTTTGGGATCAAGAAGGCAAAGAGTATTACGACTTTTTATCTGCTTATAGTGCAGTGAATCAGGGACATTGTCATCCGGAAATCATTGAAGCGCTCACCGAACAAGCTAAAAAACTCACCCTAACCTCGCGTGCATTTTATAATAACATTTTGGGAGAATACGCCAAATACATTACCGAATATTTTGGCTATGATCGTGTTTTACCTATGAATACCGGCGTTGAAGGTGGCGAAACAGCCGTAAAATTAGCTCGCCGTTGGGGATATGATGTGAAAGGCATCCCAACCAATCAAGCTAAAGTGATTTTTGTGGAAGGTAACTTTTGGGGAAGAACATTGGCCGCTATTTCTTCATCCACTGACCCAAGTTCAACTAAAGGATTTGGTCCGTACATGCCGGGTTATGAGCTCATTCCTTACAACGATTTAGCTGCATTAGAAAACGCTTTACAAGACCCAAATGTATGCGCGTTTATGGTAGAACCGATTCAAGGTGAAGCCGGTGTTGTTGTTCCTGATGAAGGCTACTTAAAAGGTGTTCGTGAGTTATGCACTAAACACCATGTACTTTGGATTGCCGATGAAGTGCAAACTGGTCTTGCGCGCACCGGAAAACGACTAGCGGTAGATCATGAAGGTGTTAAGCCCGATATATTAATTCTTGGGAAAGCCCTCTCCGGTGGCGTATTACCCGTTTCTGCTGTGTTGAGTTCTGATGAAGTGATGCTCACCATTAAACCCGGCGAACATGGGTCAACCTATGGTGGAAATCCCTTGGCTTGTGCCGTAGCGATGAAAGCGCTCGAAGTGCTCGAGAAAGAGAATATGGCTGAAAACGCGGAAAAAATGGGTCAGATTTTCAGAGCAGAGATGAATCGAATCAAAGAAAAATCAAATTTGGTGACTCTTGTTCGTGGTAAAGGTTTACTCAATGCGGTTGTGATTGACGACCATGAACACAGCGATAAAGCCTGGAAAATTTGTGTTCGACTAAAAGAAAATGGCTTATTGGCCAAACCAACACACGGCAATATCATTCGTTTTGCTCCGCCTTTGGTGATTACTGAATCTCAACTTCGCGAATGTGTAGCAATTATCGAAAAAACGTTTAGCGAGTTTGAATAAGTTTTTTCAAGATTGAGTTAGTATTTCCTTCAAAGGACAGCTCCGACTGTCCTTTGTTGTTTGCGTACACATTTTTAACTCACAGGACAGCTCCGGCTGTCCTGTGAACTTTCTTACCTCTCGGAATAGCTCCTGCTTAATCTACCTCATACCTCACGGGACAGCTCCTTCTGTCCCGTGAACTTTCGTGTATTATTACACTCCCATTACTTGAAGCGCACAAAATGAATTCGTTAATTTGACTAGAACCATTAACTCACGCCACTTTGCCAAATACATTCCAATCGGTTAATTTTTCTACAATTCAAGAGTATCTAGAATTCATCCCAGAATCGTAAAGACTCATTATTGAGCATCTACGCGCACTTATTTTTGCCACTATTCCAGAGGTAAAAGAAAAACTAAGCTACAATGTGCCCTTTTATTTTAGAAATAAACGCCTGTGTTTTATATGGCCGGCAAGTATTCCTTGGGGCAAGGTCTCTAACGGTGTACGATTTGGTTTTGCCAACGGAAACCGAATACAGGATGAGTTTGGATATTTAGTTCGAGAATCCAATAAAACTGTAGCTAGCAAAAGTTTTTTGTCAATCCACGACATCGATGATAAAATCGTAATTCAGCTTTTGCAAGAAGCAAGATTGTTGGATGAGATTTTCAGGCAAA
>CAZIQX010000194.1:0-6405 GCA_964541325.1 uncultured Chitinophagales bacterium
AAACCTTATACTATAGCGTTTAGCACGAAAAGTACACATCCTGATCTTGAAACCGTTAAAAAACAATTCTTTATTGAATTAGATTTAGCCAAAAGAAGCGGCTTAGCACGAAAATTGTTTTTAGAATATCTCCGAGACTAACATGAAAATTTCAACAATAGGGAAGATAAGCACCATAATTATTCTTGTAATTATGGTGCTTTTTTATTGGTTAAAACCTAATGAGTTACAATTTACAGTAATAGGGCGAGTTGCGGGATTTAGCGCTGACCCATACACAGTAATAATTGAACATGAAGAGATTCCTGGATTTATGCAGGCGATGACTATGCCGTTTCAGGTAAGAGATAGCCTGGAGATTCAGGATTTAGAACAGGGAAATACGATTCAATTTGAATATTATGTAAAGTTGAAAGAGCAGAGATCTTTCATATCATCAATTACAAGAGTTCCTGATTCTTTATTCAAATCAGCGGGAAGCATACAAACAGACTTGGGAATTGAAGTGATTGAATCCCAAAACTATGTCCAAATGGGTGAATTATTGCCCAATTACACGTTAATCGATCAAGACGGAGTTGTATTTGAGACCCATCAGCTTAAAGGCAAAAAGGTTTTGGCTACGTTTATTTATACGAGTTGTCCGGTTCCGGATTATTGTCCGCTTATGAGTTTTAACTTTCAAGAAATTTATAAGCAATGGATTCAAAAAGACTCAAACTTTGTGATGTTATCCATAAGCTTTGATGTGAACCGTGATAAGCCTGAGGTGCTTAAAGAATATGGACTTCGATATGTAGAGCAATTTACAAACTGGAAATTTATAACAGGTTCAAAAAAGGAAATCGAACATATCACAGCTGATTTTTCGGTAATTACACAATTAGATGGCGACCAAATTATTCACAACTTAAGAACAGTACTTATTAATGAAAACGGTGTAGTTGAAAAGATTTGGCCGGATAACAAATGGACTTCAAGCGATGTTTTAGATTACCTATTTAGATAAGACATATAATTTATATTATGTAAAGTAGCAATAACTTATAATCTAGCAATTCATCTCTTAAGATCTCGTTTACACAATTCCCTATCACATATTTCTCCGATAGTTATTAGTTCCATTTTAGGAATGGATTAATAAAACACGTATCACTTGACTTATGATTTAAACCGCTCTATACGTCACAAAATCATAAGCATCAAATATTTCTCTCGATGCTTCAATCCATTTTGATCCAATCTTATCTCGATATTCCGGGAAAAACGTATCCCCTTCAAAAGTCTCTTTTATTTCCGTAATCACCAATTCAGAAGCAAACGGAAGAAAATATTCATACAATGCAGACCCGCCTACAATAAAAACTTTTGTGGCTGTTTTATCAAAATCGAATACTTGAGTGGGGTCATGAATGATTAAACAATCATCACGTTCATTCATCGAGCTACTCAAAATTACATTTTGTCTGCCTGGAAGCGGTTTAGAACCAATACTTTCAAATGTTTTACGTCCCATAATGATTGGAAAACCCAATGTAGTTCTCTTAAAGTGCTTTAAATCTTCAGGATAATGCCAAGGAATAGCTCTGGCTTTACCAATTACTAAGTTTGGATCGTGGGCAGCGATGAGCGAAATCATCATACAGCTACCTCAAATTTTATAGCCGGATGATGTTCATAATTATGAAGAACAAAGTCATCTAAACCTAACTCAGCAAATGGTTTTTTAGCAATTTCAAGCGTTGGCAAGGGCAAAAACTCACGCTTAAGTTGTTCTTTGAGGCCATCAATGTGATTTTCATATATATGAGCATCCACAATGGTATGAGCAAATGTTCCCGGTTTTAGACCAACTTCTTGAGCGATAGCATAGGTTAAAGCCGAATAACAGGCAAGATTAAAAGGTATTCCAAGTGCAATATCGCCGGAACGCTGTGTTAAATGGCAGTTTAATCGGTCACCCGTTACGTTAAAAATGAACATCAAATGGCAAGGCGGTAAAGCCATCTCTTTTAACAAACCCGGATGCCAAGCACTAACCACAATTCTTCGTGAACTTGGATTTCGCTTCAATTCATCAATCACATACTGAATTTGATCAAATTCTTTTTGCACAGGATGTTCTTTTGTCAATGCAGCACCATCGCCATCAAAACCAACTGATTCATAATCTGTGTAAGGAAAACGACGCCACATAACCGGGTAAATCGGACCTACGTAACCATCAGGTTGTGCCCAAGCATCCCAAATATGACAATTGTTTTCGTCACGCAGCCAACGAATATGGTTCTCTCCTCTTAAATACCATAATAATTCGAGAATAACTGATCGAAAATGTACTTTTTTCGTGGTTAACAGCGGAAATCCTTCTTCTAAATCCACTTTATAGAATTCTGCAAAGCTAGAAATCGTGTCCACTCCTGTTCGATTTACCTTGCGAATTCCTTGCTCTAAAACGCGTTGTACTAAATCATGATACTGTTTCATGGTATTCTCCTAAAAAATGATTCCTTTTAAAATAGCAATCGCAATGCTGAAATAAATTAAAATTCCTGTTACATCACTTAATGTAGATACGAATGGGGCTGAGGTTACAGCAGGGTCAAAACCCATTTTTGTGAGTAAAAACGGTAACATTGAGCCTAAAATATTCCCAAAAATAATAACGGCCAACAAACTTATTGAAATGGCTAAAGAACTTAATAACAATATAGTATCGAAAGCCTGACCACTTACAAAAGCCCATAAAATTAAAATGAAAAAACCAAAAACAGCCACTAATAAACCTAAGTAAAGGCCGGACAAAATTTCTCTTTTAAATACAAGTTTCCAATCATCGATTGTGATGTCATCCGTGCTTAGTGCACGAATAATTAGAGTAGCAGCTTGTGATCCACTGTTTCCACCACTCGATATGATCATTGGGATAAAAAGCGACAAAAAAACCGCTTTAGCAATAATATCTTCGTATGCACCCAAAGCTGTGGTGGTAAATAATTGTCCAATAAAAAGGATAAGCAACCACCCTATTCTTTTTTTGATCATTTCTTTGATGCTTGTATTGGAATAATAATCATCCAATGCTTCCATACCGGCCATGAGTTGCATATCCTCAGTGGTTTCTTCTTCAGCAACATCAAACACATCATCAGCGGTTACGATACCAACTAATACGCCATCGGTATCAACAACCGGCAGGGCTACACGGTCGTATTTGGAAAGAGCTTTTACGGCTTCTTCCTGATCATCCATCACGTTTAACGCCACAAATTTTTCATCCATCATTTGGCTGATAGTGGTTTCGGGATCAGAAAGAATGAGTTTATTAAGGGTGATATCGTCTATCAGACGTTCGCGCTCATCTACCACATAAATCACGTTGATGGTTTCGGCACTTTTCCCCCATTTTCGTATGTGAAGCATGGAACGTTCAACGGTCCAATCGCGCTTAATTTTCACATACTTAGGCGTCATGATACGCCCAACACTATATTCAGGGTAACCAAGCAGAATTTTTACTTCGTGAAGTTCTTCAGCGCTCAAATTGTTCATGATTAACTGAACTAAATGACCGGGAAGTTCTTCTAAGAAAGCTGCTCTGTCATCAGGTGGAAGACCTCCAATAATATCGCGAACCTGTTGTGATGTAAACTGATTTAATAGTGCTGCTCCTGTATCGGGATGCAAATGAGAAAAAACATCAGATGCTTTTTTCTTTTCGATGAGTCTGAAAACCAATAATGCGGTTTCATCATCCAAATCTTCCAATAATTCACCCACATCAACTGCCGGAACATCATTGATAATTTCTTTGATTTCTCTCCAGCTTTTGCGTTCGATCAGCTCTTCGATTTCAGGTTTGATGAGCTTTGCAATCATGAAAGATCTTGTGGGTTAAAGATTTGAATTATAGGTGTATTAAAATAAAAAAAGCCTGAATGACATGTTCAGGCTTTTCAAAATATTAGAGAGATTCACACCATCCGAATGGGTCAGGCTGGTCACCTCTATGAATATCTGTTAAATGCGTGTACAACATTTTTGAAATAGGTCCCATTTCCTTCTCATTCAAGGTGATAGTGCTACCATTGTGGTGAATTGAACCAACCGGCGAAATTACTGCTGCTGTTCCAGTTGCAAACACTTCTGTTAAAGAACCTGATTTGTGCCAATCAAATACATCTTGAATACTAATAGTACGTTCTTCAACGGATAAACCTTTATGACGAGCTAATTTGATAACCGAATCACGGGTAATTCCCTGTAGAATTGAACCGCTTAGAAAAGGTGTTACCAAATTGCCATTAACCACAAAAAACATATTAGATGTCCCAACTTCTTCAATATTGGTCTGTGAATTGGCATCCAACCATAAAACTTGTGTAAACCCTTGCTCCAAAGCCTTTTGAGCGGGTAACAAACTTGCTGCGTAATTGCCGGGAACTTTGGCATCACCAACACCACCTTTTACAGCACGAACATAATCGGGCATCGTGGTTAATTTAACCGGATTGATACCTTCTTTGTAGTAATTACCCACAGGCGAGGTTATAATCACAAAAGCATAGGTCTTTGAGGCTCTCACTCCAAGGTATTCATCGGTTGCAAATACAAACGGGCGAATATAGAGTGATTTGAATTTTTCCTTTGGAACCCAGTTTTTATCCGTTTCAATAAGCTTTTTTAATCCATCCAAAAAAATTGATTTTGGAATTTCGGGAATTACGACTCTTTTGCAAGAACGGACAAATCGCTCATAATGAGATTGTGCTCGGAAAAGTACCACTTCCCCATTGGCTTGACGAAAGGCTTTCATCCCTTCGAATACTGCCTGACCATAATGTAAAACGGACATAGCAGGTAAATAACTTATTGGGCCGTATGGTTTTATGAGGGCTTCTCCCCATTTACCATTTTGATACAAGCAAATGAGCATATGATCGGAAAATTCATTTCCAAAAACGAGATTATCAAAATTGACTTGATCGATACGGGATTGATTTACTTTTTCGACACGGATTTCGGCACTCATGGTTTTCCTTGATTTATGGGGTTTCAAACATATTCAATTAAGTTTCAATACTTAATTCTGTTTCTATATTGAGATGATGTAAAGCTTTCATGGCTGCTGATTGCTCAGCAATTTTTTTGTTATTTCCTTTTCCGTCACCAATCATGTCTTTACCAATATACACTCCAATATGAAATTGTTTACTGTGTGCAGGACCTGTCTCAGAAATGATGGAATACGTTGGAATTGGTAGTTTTTGGGCTTGAGTGTATTCTAAAAGCGTACTTTTGTAATTGTCTTGGGTTCTAACAAGTTCATCAATATCAACATGTTTTTGATAAACGGTTCTTACAAACGAGGAACAAATCGCATATCCGCTATCGCGATAAATTGCACCAACTAAGGCTTCAAATACATCAGCTAACACCGAGTTAGAAAATTCAACCCCTTGCCCCCTTGCACGCTCCCCAACAATTAAATGAGAACTTAAATCCATTTTTCGCGCTATTTTTGCCAAAGTAACCCCTTTTACTAACTTTGAGCGCGATTTAGTCATAAATCCTTCGTTTTCATTTGGATATTTTTCAAACAGGATTTCAGACACAATTAAATCAAGAACAGCATCTCCCAAAAACTCTAACTGTTCATACGAATCAACATCTTCGAGATTATCGTCTGCTAATTTTGAACGATGAGTGAGGGCTCTAAAAAATAAATCGGGATTCTTTGATCGAATCCCGATTAATCGTTCAATTGCTGTAATTCGTTGTTGCTGTTCAGGAGCAAGTTTTCTTTTTCTGAAAAAACTGAGTAAACGCAACATGAATGAGGATACTATTCTTCAAATTTTTTAAACACAAGTGATGTGTTATGTCCACCAAATCCGAACGCATTATTTATAGCAAATCGAACATCACGAACTTCTGCTTGATTGAATGTATAGTTCAAATCACATTCAGGATCAGGCGTTTTGAAGTTGATGGTTGGAGGAATCATTCCATGATAAACAGCCAATATAGTTGCAATGGATTCAATAGCTCCCGCAGCACCTAAGGTGTGTCCTGTCATGGATTTGGTTGAATTCAAATTCATTTTAAAAGCATGGTCACCAAATACTTTTTTGATGGCATTGGTTTCTGCGATATCACCAAGAGGTGTTGCCGTTCCATGCATATTAATGTGATCAACATCGGAAACTTTAATTCCAGCAGACTTTAACGAATTGGTCATAGCCAATTTAACACCATTGCCATCCGGATCGGGAGCCGTAATGTGATACGCATCAGCAGAGAAACCATAACCCACGATTTCTGCGTAAATACGAGCACCTCTAGCCACAGCGCTATCGTACGATTCAAGAAATACGATTCCGGAACCTTCGCCTAAAACGAAAC
>CAZIQX010000195.1:0-6355 GCA_964541325.1 uncultured Chitinophagales bacterium
CCTCACATAAACGACTCACAGTCACTGAATGTGGCATGACTGTGAGTCGAAACATTGTGCGCCAGCCAATAGCGCTACGCGGCACCTTCGGTGTCTCATTTCTCATTTCACTTCGTGGCATCTGCGATGTCGCTTCGTGGCACCTTCGGTGTCTCATTAAAATAAACCCTCACATAAACGACTCACAGTCACTGAATGTGGTATGACTGTGAGTCGAAACATTGTGCGCCAGCCAATTTCTCATTTCTCATTTCGCTACGCGGCACCTTCGGTGTCTCATTTCTCATTTCTCTTCAAATATCCCTTCATGTCTATTTTTTTGATGGTTGAATCGCTGCTCATATAGCGAATTTTTCCAAAAACAGGTCGCTCACCCCAAGCACGATCAAATCGACCTAAAACCCAAAAAATACCTGAATACGAATTGGGGTCTCGTCCATCAATAGCATATTTGTTATTTAACTCAATCATGATTTCCAAGGCTTTGCGAGCGTTTGGAGTCCACTCTAAAATTTTCTTTCCCCACAACATTCTCAGATAGTTATGAATACGTCCGTCTCTAACTAATTCACGTTGAGCCGCATTCCAAATCGGATCATGCGTTTTGGCTGTTTCAAATTCTTCCAAACTATACAATGCCTCACGAGGGTCTTGCTCGTGTTCTTTTAATGTTTGAAGAGCCCAATCCGGCAGGGACTCATACTCATCATAATTGGGAACATGATGGGCAAAATGATGACCAACTTCGCGCCAGGTAATTAATTCATCCAAAAACGATTCAATGGAGGGATTACCACCATAAAAATCACCACTTTGACCATTTTTGTACGTAATCGCATCCAAACTCCACGATTCAGGTTGTTTTTCCAATGCTTGAAGAACCATTTCAAACTCAGAAATTTTTCCAAAATGTAAATAGCCGCTCATTGAACTTGCCCCTAATTTATCCGGGTGATTACGGTCTTCACTGTAGCGTTTTATTTTGTGGTCTAAAAAACGCGAAAACTTTTTTAATGCTTCTTCACGTGTTCCAATTTCCGCAATGGGTTTTACTGAGTGATCGATGGGTAATGAAGAAATAAAATCGTCTTTAGAAATCGATACATGCCAAAAAGCAGGAAACTCTTTCTTAAAATCGTCATCAAGCTGAATTAAAGTACGATTCAGTAAGCCTTTCATAGGTTCTTGTTCAGGAGCATTTTTTATCGATTCGACGAAATTTTTTTGCATGATTTTTCGAAACAAAAAAGCTGTATATGGCGCTTTATCGGTTAATCCAAACGGTATTAACCCATTGGAATCTACCACTATATTAGGTATCGTAAGCTTTTGAGAGACTGTTTCATTATGGGTTCGCATGATGAAAACCGGATTATCATCCGTTACTAAAGCAGAAGCGCGACTTGCTAAATGACGTATCAATCCCTTTCCTGCTTTGGGCTTCGATTCCCAATACCCCAAATAATTCCAACCATTTTTTTCCGCCAATTGACGATTTTCTTCCATTCCTTGCATTAAATACCCATGAAAACGATCGGAAGCCCAAGGGTACGTTGCACTTAACCCCTCATAAATCAAAAGAGGTTTCCCTAACTGATTGGCCAATTTAACAGCATACTCCAATGCAAAATTTGACTCAAAACGACGATTAATTTGCATCCAATACAACACATAATCGCCATTATTTTGAATGATTTGCTGATTTAGATTTCGTACACGCTTCTGATTAAACGAAGAAAAAAGTGCTGGAATATTCATAGGTGGGTCTATTAGTTGAATTTTTCAACCCCTATTCCGTTTTTTTCGTTTTACTTTTTGGCGCAAAATTTGATAAATCCATTTCATTACTTTGTAAGAAAACTTTAACTAATCACACTGTAACAAAGCACAGTTCGTCTCGTAGGGGATGCAAAAAGGAGATTTTATGGCAAAATTAACACGCTCTTCATTCGACAAAAAATTATTTGGTGTTTGTGGCGGAATCGCCAATTATTTTGGTTGGGATGCCACCGTTGTTCGCCTGATTTTTGTAGTCGGTACTATTTTAGGCTTCGGTTCTTTTATTCTGATTTACATCATTCTGATGTTTTTAATGCCAAACGATTAAACGAAACTCATTTACCCCGTATCTCCAAAGCTGAGTAGGATTCCTTCTCAGCTTTTTTTGTTGATGCTTGTTTTTCTACCTTACAACGCATGAAAATTCTGTATTGCTGCCACGCCGATAATTATCATATTGAAAAATGGATTCCCGCTTTGCAGCGTGTTGGCATTGAAATTCATGTTCTTACGTTGCGTCCATCTGCGAAACTTGACGTTCCCCAAACCATTGTAAAGCCTATTTTTTCACAGATAAGTTGGTTTGATTTTTGGATAATGGGACCCAAAATTCGTCAGACATTTCACGAGGTACAGGCTGATATTCTGTTTTGTTCATTTGCCTCAACCTATGGCTTAGGTGGATTGTTGAGTGGAATCACCCCTTTTTTTGTGCAAACCTGGTCGAGAGATATTGGCGCTGATTCATCCGTAAACAAAAAAGATGCCTGGATTTCGCAATGGATTTCGCGAAAGATCTGCTCACTCGCCGATGGCATTACAACCGATGGACCTCATTTTAAAGATCATGTTGAAAATCATTGGCCCGAAATTCCACCCCAAAACGTGTGTTCAACGTGGTGGGGCATTGATACTGATTTTTGGAAATCATCGGTAGAATTAAAACGGAAAGCTCGCGAAAAATGGAACATTCCAAGTCGAGCGAATGTCATCATTAGTCCACGTGGGGTATTTTGGTATTATCGTCCATTTGAACTGTTACGTGCCTTTATTCAGCTTTTGGATGAAGACAAATCCGTTTTTGTGATTATTCCAACCCTGAATCATGCACGAGAAATGGCTGTGCAAGAATTAATCCAACAATTAAAAGAACATCCCCGTGTATTAGTGTGTGATTATTTTTTAGAGCCAAATGATTTTCTTACACTTTTACAAGCCTCCGATGTGTTGATATCCGTTCCACTTTTTGATGGCATATCTGAAGTAATTCAGGAGGGCTTAGCTTGTGGATTACTTCCGGTCATGAACCCTATCCCGGCAAATCAAGTGATTGCTTCACAAGGTTTTATAGTAGAATTAACCTCTTCGGTTCAGCCAAACCAAGCCGAATTAGTACGTACGTTAAAAAAAGCAGTACATCGAGTTTCTGATGGGTTTTCTGGAAGTAGAAATAAACAACTTATCGAACAAACGTGCAGTGTACAAACTACAGCAAAAAAACTGAAAG
Organism: uncultured Chitinophagales bacterium; assembly: GCA_964541325.1. Taxonomy (GTDB): domain Bacteria; phylum Bacteroidota; class Rhodothermia; order Balneolales; family M1805; genus M1805. Next base: position 3,287 of record CAZIQX010000195.1, read on the forward strand.
AGTTTTTTAAGGTATAATCGCAATATGAACCAATTACCCAATATTCATCCCGGTGAAGTACTTCGAGAGGAATTTTTAATCCCATTCAATGTAAGTTCTTACCGTTTATCAAAAGATTTAGGCATTCCTCAAACTCGAATCAGCCTTATTTTACAAGGTAAACGTAGAATTACAGCTGACACAGCACTCCGATTAAGCCGTTATTTCGGAACAACCGCGAAATTTTGGCTGGGCTTACAAGATGATTATGATTTAGAAGAAGAATCAAAAAAAATAAAGGTCGAACTAGAGTCTGTTCAGGCTATTAACACTAAACATGAAAAACCTGTGTAAGTAGGCTAATAGAACTCAAACCCACTCAAAACCTCAAAAACAACTCAATAACCAACACCCAACACCTAATACCTAATACCTTTTCTCCCATCCACTCATTTTGAATACCCCAATCCACGCAAAAAGCTTTCCTTTTCGCGCCATTTTTCACGCACCTTCACAAATAGCTTCAGGTGTACTTTTTTGCCAATAAAGCGTTCAATTTCTTTTCGCGCTTCAGTTCCTAGGCGCTTTAATTTTGAGCCACCTTTTCCAATCAAGATACCTTTTTGAGAATCACGCTCAACAATAATGTCTGCATCAATGTAATCTATGGAATCTGATTCGTTGTATTGCAAAATATCAACGGCACAGGAATACGGAATTTCCTGTTCGTACTGCAAAAATATCTGCTCTCGTATCATTTCAGCCACAAAAAAGCGCTCCGGATGCTCGCTTAGTTGATCTTTGGGATAAAATGGCGGTCCGATGGGTAAATTTTCTTTGATAAGATTTTTTAAGGGTTGAACGCCTAATCCTTCAAGCGCACTCACTGCAAATGTGGCTTTAAAACGAAATTTGGATGCATACTCTTCCATCAAAAAACCGGCCGCTTCCTGATTTATCAAATCACATTTGTTTAAAATGAGATACACTGGGGCACGTAATTTTTTCAGCTGCTCAAAAATTCCGGTAAAATCGGTATCGGTATCGGAAGCATCAATTAACAAAAAAATCAGGTCGGCGTCTTCGCCAGCTTGTTGCACATACCCCATCATTACTTCATGAAGACGGTATTTGGGGCTGATAATCCCGGGAGTATCCAAAAAAATGACCTGTGAATCTGTATCTGAAAGAATACCGATTACCCGATTTCGCGTGGTTTGTGGTTTGTGCGAAACAATGGATAAACGCGAACCAACCAAAGCATTCATTAAGGTTGATTTTCCAGCGTTTGGTTTCCCTACCAAAGCCACATAGCCCGATTTATGGGTTTTAGGATCGAACGTAGTTGAGTTTTCTATCTTTATTTCAGGTTGATTATTCTGTGCATCACCTTCATCATCATGGAGAAAATCATCAAGTGTAAATTTGGCCATGTTATCCTTTATATGCTTGAATGATATCAGCCATTTCGCGAACTACCGAGCCTAAGCCACGAAAAACAGCAGCCGAAATCATGGCATGACCAATACTAATATCATGCAAATGAGGAACTCGTGCCAATAAATCGTGAATATTTTCGAAATCAAGTCCATGACCGGCATTTACTTTCATTCCTTTTTGATGAATGAGTTCTGCTGCTTTTTCCAACCGATCGAGTTCAAATTCGCGCGCTTTCCCCGATGCCAAGGAGTAGGTTCCTGTATGCAATTCCACAGCATAAACGCCCAATTCAGCTGCCAACTCAATATCTTTTGGATTCGGATCCAAGAACAAACTGATATCCACTCCGGCTTGATGTAATTTTGGAACAACTCGCTTTTGATAATCATCAAACAGTTTAACCAAATTTAACCCACCCTCAGTGGTTAGTTCTTGGCGACTTTCAGGCACCAACGTGCTCAAATTGGGCTTAATATCCGCACAAATCTGCACCATTTCGTCTGTTGCGGCCATTTCGAAATCGAGATAGGTATTCAAGTTTTGTTTAAACTGAATCACATCAAAATCTTTGATGTGTCTGCGGTCTTCACGAAGATGAAAAACAATACCTTCCGAACCATGTTCTAAACAAACTTTTGCTGCGTCAAGCACACTAGGCCGCCCTTCACCACGAGCGTTACGAAGGGTAGCAACATGATCAATATTAATTAAAAGCCGTGCCATTTTTATCCAAGTTAGGGATTGAGTATTATTGAACGGAATATATATCAACCGCAGTTTAAGAGTTCAAAAATTCTTGTAAATGAAAGTTATCGAACATTATCAGAAGGCGACAGAACCGCTCATTTCCTTTGAAATCATCCCTCCTAAACGAGGAACCTCTATCAGAACCGTATTTGAAGCCCTTGATCAAGTAAGTAAGTTTAATCCGCCTTTTATTGATGTTACTTCTCACGCTGCCGAAGCGTACTACGAAGAACTTCCTGATGGAACCGTAAAACGACACATTAAAAGGAAGCGTCCGGGCACTATTGGATTGTGCGCTGCCATCAAACATCGTTATGGCGCAGACCCTGTTCCTCACATTATTTGCAAGGGTTTTACCAAAGAAGAAACTGAAGATGCTTTAATTGAGCTCAATTATTTGGGTATTCATAATGTTTTAGCGGTTCGTGGTGATGACCATGTGGCTCCCAAACCTATTTCAAAAGACCGAACAGTGAATGAGTACGCTATTGACTTGGTTAAACAAGTTAAAAACATGAATAAGGGTCAGTATTTAGAGAAGTTGTTTGATGCAGAACCAACTGATTTCTGTGTTGGAGTGGGCGGATATCCGGAAAAGCACTTTGAAGCACCCAATTTAGATTGGGATATGAAACGTTTAAAAGAAAAAGTGGATGCCGGTGCCGACTACATTGTTACCCAACTTTTTTATGATAATCAGGTGTTTTTTGATTTTGTTGATAAATGTAGAGCCGTTGGAATTACGGTTCCAATAATTCCCGGATTAAAAGTGCTAACCTCGGCCAACCATATTACTTCTCTTCCCAAATCCTTTTTTATCAATATCCCTACTGCTCTTTCTGATGAAGTGAGTAGAAATCCGAATCGTGCACGGGAAATTGGTATAGAGTGGGCTACCATGCA
>CAZIQX010000196.1:0-6335 GCA_964541325.1 uncultured Chitinophagales bacterium
CTTTTGGACTAGAAGAAGTTACCGTAACAGCCGAAGCCGTAAAAAACTCGGATGCAGCAATTCTCTCCATTCAAAGAAAAGCTATTGGGATGCAAGATGGTATTTCTGCTCAAATGATTTCGAATTCTGGAAGTGGAGATGCAGCCGGTGCTATGAAAAAAGTAGTTGGTGCGTCTGTAGTTGGCGGAAAATATGTGTATATCCGTGGTTTGGGCGACCGTTATTCAAGTACCCACCTAAACGGAGTTGAATTACCAACCGCAGATCCTGATAAAAAATCCTTCCAACTCGACTTATTCCCAACTGGTTTACTAGATAATATTGTAACCTTAAAAACTTTTACTCCTGATAAACCGGGAAACTTCTCAGGCGGTTTAGTTGATGTTGCTACAAAAGATATTCCAACCGCGTTCTTTTTAAATATCACTGCAAAACAGGGGTACAACTCACTCGCGAACTTGAATCAAAATGTACTTTTAGGCGCTCAAGGCAGTTCAGAGTGGTTGGGGTATGATGATGGTACTCGAGCAATGCCAAGTGTTGTTAAAAACTTGAATCCATCTGATTATCCAAATGCTACTGCAGCGAGACAAGATCCTGTAGCTGCCAATCAGTTGAATACAATTGCAAATGCATTTCAAAACAACAATGTAATCCCGATTTCTACCAATAGTTTCTTAAATCAATCCTACTCTATTTCGTATGGAGATCGTTTTGAGGCAAAAGGAATTACTTACGGTTACTCTGCAAGTTTCTCCTACGCAAATTCATACTCTGCTTATCAAGATGGTTTAGCTGGCCGTTACGAATTAATCGGAAATTTTGATGATACCCAAGGACTAACGGATTTATATCGCTTAGATGACCAACGTGGCACACGTAATACCGATTGGGGCGGACTCATCAATTTTGCTACTATTATCAATGCCAACAACAAATTAACGTTTACATTCTTGCGCACCCAAAGTGGTGAAAATGAAGGTCGTTATTTAGAGGGATATTGGATTGATCAGGAAACAGCCACTTATCAATCACGCGTAAATTCATACATTGAAAGAGATTTAAGTTCCTATCAATTAAAAGGGAAACATGCAATTGAGTCATTAGGTGGACTTCAGGCAGAGTGGAAATTGAACTATGCATCAAATGGTCAAAATCAACCTGATTTGCGCTATTTCGCCTCTCAATACCGCTTCACGGAGTTTAACGGAGTAATTGATACCGTTCACTCAAATCCGGCTTCTTTGTATGCGCGTCCTTCACGATTCTTTAGAAATCTGAGTGAAAATAATTTGACCGCAAGCTTTGATTTAAGCCTTCCCATCAATTTCATGAATTCAAAAATCAAATTTGGTGGCCTTTTTCAAACTACTGAAAGAGGATTTGAGGAAACTCGCTTTGATATCTATGAAGGTGGTGGAAGATTCTATGGAAACCCACAATTCGCCGACGGTACACGTATGACTTACTCGACATTTGATGGAGATGCCAATGCATATTTTCAAAATGCCGGGATCATTGGAGTAAATCCCAATAATAATCAGGCTCAAGTAGGTTTATATATCGTAGAAGCAACAGCATTAAAAAACTCATACGACGCTACTCAAGATGTAAATGCTGGTTATTTGATGCTTGAGGCTGATTTGTTGCCCAAGTTAAAGCTTGTTACAGGTGCACGAATTGAATCAACCGACATTCAGGCTGTGAGTCGTGATACAACTACTTACGTTTCAACCGATGATGGAGTAACTCGTTTACGCTCATTCCCAGTAGGAAGCATTCTTGAAACAGATGTATTGCCTTCAGCGAATTTGATTTATAACCTCACTGATAACATGAACCTGCGAATGGCTGCCACTCAAACATTAGCACGACCTACGTTCAGAGAGTTAGCGCCATATATTTCGTTCGACTTCGTGGGGGATTTCTTATTCGAAGGTAACGCCAACCTGAAGAGAACCTTAATTCAAAATTATGATCTTCGCTGGGAATGGTATCCTAATGCTGGAGAATTGATAGCCGTTAGTGGTTTCTTCAAACACATGAACAACCCAATTGAACGAGTTTTAGACCGAACAAGAGGAGCTAATGTAGAGACTGTACAAAATGTGACGGATGCTACGGTGTACGGTTTGGAATTAGAATTGCGCAAACAGTTAACCTTTATTAGTGAACATTTGAAATTCTTTCAGGTGTCGTCAAATTTCTCCTATGTTTTCTCAGAAGTTGAAATTTCTGAAGTGGAAATGGAAATCATTCGCCTCTCTGATCCAAATGCTACCAACAGAAGACAGTTAGCGGGTCAGTCTCCTTATTTATTCAATTTTGATTTGACTTATTCGAATCCAAATTGGAATTACAATGCCACATTGAGTTACAACACATTCGGAGATCGCTTATCAAAAGTTACTATTGGTGCAGCGCCAGATGTATTTGAGCGCTCTTACGGCATGTTGAATTTTACCACAAGCAAGAATATCGGTAAACACTTTCAATTGAATTTTTCAGCCCAAAACCTGCTCGACCCAACTATAAAATTCTCTCAGGAGTTTAAGGGTCAGGAGTACATCTACCAATCATTTCGTAGAGGTATTACCTACGCTTTTGGGGTGAAATATTCTTTCTAAAAACCCTAAACCAACAATCAAAAAGCACAAATGAAAAAGCTACTAAAATCTTCTTTGTTGTTAGCCTCATTATTGCCACTTGGTTTAAGTGCTCAGACTACAGTTGATGTAACTGACGCTTCTATCAATGCAGGTGAAGTTGTAAAATGGACAGCTGATAAAACATACATCTTAAAAGAGATGGTTTTTGTTGAATCAGGTGCAGAACTCTATATCGAAGCCGGAACTGTTGTAAAAGCTGACCTTGGCGTTGGAAACGCTGCTAAAGGTTTGGTAATCAGCCGTGGCGGTAAACTTTTCGCAGAAGGTACTTCTGAAAACCCAATCATCTTTACTTCCGTTGATGACAACTTAAATGGCAACCTTACCTACGAAGACCGTGGTAAATGGGCCGGTGTTGTCATGTTAGGTTATGCTCCTACCAACAACGCTAACAACACAGAATTCCGTAACATCGAAGGTTTGAACGAAATCGTTGGTGCTTCTGATGACCGTGCTCGTTACGGTGGTAATGACCCAATGGATAACTCCGGTATTCTTCGTTATGTATCTATTCGTCATACCGGTATTGCCGTAGGTGACCAAGCCGGTAACGAAATTCAAGGTTTAACCTTGGGTGGTGTTGGTGCCGGAACAACTATTGAATACGTGGAATCATACGCTTCTGACGATGATGGTTTTGAGTTCTTCGGTGGAACTGTAAATACCAAATACTTGGTATCTGCATTTAACTCAGACGACGGTTTCGACTGGGACGAAGGCTTCCGTGGAAAAGGTCAATTCTGGTTTGTAATTCAAGGTGAAGACAAAGCAGGTCGTTTAGCTGAAATGGACGGCGCTATCGGTAACGAAAACACTTCTCCATTTGCATCTCCAATCATTATGAATGCTACTTACCTCGGCGATGGTAAAGATAATGTTGCCGTTGTAGATGGTGATGGTGAAGAAGGATTGCTTTTCCGTGATAACACTGCTGCATTCTATTTCAACTCAATTTTTGGTGACTTCAAAGGTCAAACTGGTCGTGCGATTACTATCGAAGACATCGATAATGCAGGTTCTAAACCATATGACTCTCGTCAGCGTTTTGAGAATGACTCTTTACAGTTAAAAAACAACATTTGGTTTGATTTCGCAGCTGGTAACACGATTGCAGAAATCGCAGTTCAAGATTTCGTACAACCATACTTGTCCAACGCATCAAATGGTAATCAAATCGTAGATCCACAATTACGTGGTATCAGCCGCACAACGGATGGTGGTTTAGATCCACGTCCTGCTTCAGGTTCACCTGCTTTAGGTGCTGCTGCACAGCAATCAAACACAGAAAACGACCCATTCTTTGATAAAGTTAGTTATGTAGGTGCGTTTGGTGCTACTAACTGGTTAAAAGGCTGGACTGCTTTAGACCAATTAGGATACACAGGTACTTCTGCTGATGAATTCATCACAGATATCGAAGAGTTAGAAGTTTCTGCTCCTAAGACCATCACTTTATCTCAAAACTACCCGAACCCATTCAATCAATCTACACAAATCAACTTCACATTAAACCATGCAATGGATGTGAATATTTCTGTGTACGATATCGCAGGTCGTTTGGTAGCAACTTTGGCTAACAAAGGTTTTGCAGCGGGTTCACACTCCATCAATTTTAATGCATCAAATTTAGCTTCAGGTATCTATGTGTATCAGTTAAAAACAGATGCTACGGTTATCACCAAAAAGATGACCTTAATCAAATAAGAATCTTGTCCGACACAAGACTCTCACATTCACACAGCGAAAGCTGATTATGTGAGATGCGCTGTTCAAGAGAGCCCGCAGGAATGCGGGCTCTCTTTTTTTTATAGGGTATTTTTTATCTTTCATGGAACCGAATCAGATTCCACTTTGTTTAGTGAGAGGATTTAAGAAAGGAATAATTTGGTTTACGTAACCCGAAAAACACATTTTAACGCAGCACACCGTCTTCATAATCCACAAAAATCGGAAGAATGGAATACGGCCACTTTTGGCGATTGCAATCATCATAACTGGCATGGCCACAATTATGATTTATTTGTAACCGTTGCAGGAATGCCCAATCCGGAAACCGGTTATGTGATTGATTTGGGGAAACTCAAAAATATCATCGAAGAAAAAATAATACGTAAGTGCGATCATCGGAATTTAAATCTCGATGTAGATTTCTTACAAAATGTCATTCCTTCGACAGAAAATCTGGTAATTGCGTTTTATAATGAACTTGAACAAGCCGTAAATCAGGTTTGTGCACCTAATGCTCGCCTGTATTCAGTAAAACTTTTCGAAACGGAACGAAACAGCGCTGAATATTGTCCTATAAAATAAATCTGAAAACCTAACCGATTACGTCTTTGGTTTTTATCAAACTCGTTTTCAAAAAACTGATCCTACATGATAACTACACAGACATTAAAGAGATATTACGACCCGACGTTTACCGTAACCCCGGAATACTTGCAGAGCTTGCCTGATATTCAAAACGGACCTGCCGGAGCTATTGAAGGTGCACATGTACCTATTCAGCAAGTTGGAATCTCAAACTTTAAATTACCCCTGTTATTTGAAACACGCGATGGTAAACACCGCGAATTAGAAGTATCCATAGATGGCTACGTGAGTTTGGATGCCGATAAAAAAGGCATCAATATGAGTCGCATTATGCGCACGTTTTACAAATTTAAAGATGAGGTATTTACACTCGATACGCTCAACTACGTGCTGGAAATGTATAAAACCGACTTGGGTAGCAAAGAGAGTTTTATCAAACTTTCCTTTAACTATCCTATGATTTTAGATAGCCTCCGTTCAGGTCTTTCCGGTTACCAATACTACAGTGTTGCTTTGGAAGCCCACATGGACGAAAAAAATAAAGTGCGCAAATTTATGCACCTATCGTTCGAGTATTCATCGGCATGTCCTTGCTCATTTGAGCTAGCTGAACACGCTCGTGCCACACGCGATGTAGTTGCAATTCCCCATTCACAACGCAGTGAAGCCCACATAACCGTGGAATTAAAATCCCCTCTTTGGATTGAAGACCTCGTGGAATTAGCTCGCGAAGCCATGATGACCGAAACGCAAGTACTTGTTAAACGCGAAGACGAACAAGCATTTGCAGAACTCAACGGTGCCTATCAAAAATTTGTGGAAGACGCCGCACGATTATTCTACGAAAAACTGAATCCCAATCCAGCCATAAAGGACTTTGTGGTACGCTGTGTGCACATGGAAAGCCTTCATAGCCATGATGCCGTGAGCCGTATTTCCAAAGGCATTCCCTGCGGTTTGAGATAACTTGAGAAACTAAAGAACGTCGTACCCGCACATGCGGGTATCTCGCTTCATTAGTGTAGGTCTTTAGGTTAGCATCAATCGAACTTCTTAAAAGCCACAACGATTTTGTTAGTGGCATTTTTTTTGGGCGTTCCCCCGATTCACTACGTTCATCGGGGTCAGGCTTTCCGGGGGTTCCGTGCTTTTTTGAAAAGAGGTTTAACGTTCAACCGAAACAACATTCCTACAACTTTTCAAAAAAGCACCAAGCCCCTCCAATCCTTAACGCAAATCAGGAATTACGTTTAGTTTTACCAATTCTATTGCTATCACTAACTAAACTCAGTTTTTTCCCGACATCCGACATCCGACATCCGACATCCGACATCCGACATCCGACATCCGACA
>CAZIQX010000197.1:0-3067 GCA_964541325.1 uncultured Chitinophagales bacterium
GGGATGATTCTGCTGGTGCAGCGCAGGGGATAATCAGTGAAAATAATACAGCTTCGAGTGTTATAATCCCTTATTCAGCTCGAATTGATGCTGGTAAATTTGCTAACGGAAATGTACTTAAACGCGGTGTCGGTTCTCAAACTGTTATAGAACTGGCGTTTCAAATGAAACTTTCTGACTCATACATAGAACACGATTTCCTCTATTTAGTGTTTGATGATGAAGCACAGACGGACATTGATCTTCTTGACGCAAAAAAACTATTTCCACTCAGAGAAGCCCACAAACTGTTTGCCATTAAAAACAACACCAATATCGGTTACACGCAACTAAGTTTACCTTTTGTTGATTTACATGCTGAGATAACTGAATGGGGTAACTTCGCTGGTGAGATTCAATTGAAACCACGACTTATTCGGGGAGTATGGAATGGTAGCCTTACACTTACAGATAGGTATGATTCAACACAAAAAATTGACTTATCTATGGGGGAAACAGTTACGTTTTATGGTAAGCCGGATGCAATTTCAAAAACAAGAAAATCAAATAACCTTGTTTTAGATGATGCTGAGCATATTCGATTTGACCTCTTCATAAGTCCAACAGTATCAACAGTTAGTGAAGAGGTCTCCATTTTGTATGAATTCAGATTAAACCAAAACTATCCAAACCCATTTAATCCAACTACTTCAATTACCTTTGAATTAGCTCAATCGGATGAAGTTGAACTGTTGGTTTTTAATGCATTGGGACAAAAAGTTGCTACTTTAGTGCATCAATCACTTTCCATGGGAAAACATGAAGTTCAATTTGATGCAACAGGCTTGCCAAGCGGTTTATACCTGTATCGTTTACAGAGCTCATCAAAATCAATCTCAAAAAAAATGATGTTAATTAAATAATAATATGGATTTACAGCAGTATCAACATAAACTACAAGAAAACACCAAAGAACTTTTATCTGTTTTAAAATCGATTAATCAAGATCATTTACACGTTAAAAAAGCTGAAAACTGGTCAGTGATGGAAGTGGCAGAACACATCTTCTTGGCTGATAAAACCTTTATATCGCGAATTGAAAAACCTACAGATGATGTGGCTGAAACGGAATTTGTAATGGGAGAAGACAAGATGAATCGTTTATTGGTGGGCATGCGCGATAAAAAAGTAAAAGCTCCGGGTTTTTTAGAACCCAAAGGGAGATTCGACTCAATTCAGCAATTTGAAGCCGCTTTTGTGGAGTTGCGAACTACTTTCGTCTCGAAATTACTTAATGGTGAAATTGTTGCAAATAATGAGTTACAACTTCACCCACGATTTGGAAAAATTACCAAAGCAGATTGGTGTTATTTTATGATTTATCACACCAAACGGCATATTGAACAAATTAAAGAACTGGTTAACTAAACCTATTTTGAAGACTCTGCTGCTTTGAACACCATCGAAATAGAATTCACACAATGACGCGTATTCTTAGGGGTAAAACCTTCACCTAAAAAAACGTGACCTAAGTGACCATCACAACGAGCACAAACGATTTCAGTTCGTTCGCCATCTGCGTCAGGAACGCGTTTTACAGCTCCTTCAATTTCATCATCGAAACTTGGCCAACCGCAAAATGAATTGAATTTATCTTTTGAGCGATAAAGGGGTGCACCACATTGTTTGCAATGATAGGTGCCTTCCGCTTTATTATCGTTGTATTCGCCGGTAAAAGGCATTTCTGTGCCTTTGTATAAGATAACTCGGGCTTCTTGTGGAGTTAATTTTCTAAGTTTTAAGGTGTCTTTGGATGTGTTTTGTGCTTGCATAACGACAGGGATAAATAGGAAAAGGATGAGTAAACTTTTCATAATAGTTAAATTTGGTTTGATTAACAGATGTTGCTAAAACATCGTTCTCTTACTCATTATTGTGATGAAGTTTAAGATTTTACAAGATTCCGAGTCGATAAATAAAATAAAGAAATGGATTGATTTGTTAGAAAACATCAACATTTAAAAAAGAAATAATAAGTATATAAGTAGTTAATATTGTTGAAAATAGTATTCAATTCCAACATCCGAATCATTTTTTATGAATCACCGAGAACGTGATATCATCCAACTGTTCTTCATCACCGATAAAAATTTCAAGAGAATTCTGAATCTTATTTAAAATGGTGTGAGAATCTAAACTTCCATAGATATCTAAAATCGACTCCAAACGAGCTTCACCATATTCCCGACCTTCATTATTTCGGGCTTCTGTGAGTCCATCAGTATAAACCAACAAAGAATCACCGGTTTTAAAGGTTACCGTTGCTTCTTTTAAATGCTTTTCTAAACGAGAAGTTGGAGCCATTCCCAAAGCTAAACCCGGTGTTCGCAAACTCATCGTTGAATCTTTTTCTTTTGAATACAAAATTGGTGGGTTGTGTCCGGCTCGGGAAAAAAGAAAGAAATCTTCACCCTTTGGAAAGTAAGCCGCACAAGCAGTTACGAAGGTTTTATCTTTTGTACTCGATTTAATGTAATTGTTCAATTCCAGAAATAACTGACGTGGTCCATCAACACCTTTGTTAATCATTAAATGAACCATTGCTTGCATACGAACCATATACAACGAGGCAGAAAGTCCTTTGCCGGACACATCCGCAATAACCACAAACATTCCTTTTTCGGTATGAATAACATCTACATAGTCGCCACCAACTTCGTTTGCGGTATTGGCAAAAGAAGCAATTTCTAAGGCTTGTTCTTCTATAGTGGGATTAGGTAACAATCCTAATTGTATTTCACGGGCAAAATCAATTTCTTTTTTGGCGTCAAACTTTTCTAGGAGTTCGAGAACCATAATCATCACAAAACCTAAAAAAGAAGCTCCCAAAAGTGCATTGGCAAAAAGTCCTGTAAAAAAATAGTGACCTAAAAAGCCCAAAATGCTACCACCAAAAACTAAGCGTCGGGTCGGGTTTAAACGTTTCCCAAGAGCATTAACAAAGCGGTTTATTTTGGTTACTAATCCGATGGCTTCACCGGTTCTTGGGTCAAATTCTTCACCGATAGCCTCACGATACAGTTTTTTT
>CAZIQX010000197.1:3077-3836 GCA_964541325.1 uncultured Chitinophagales bacterium
TCCGCATAAAATTCTTTTCCAATTCGTTCACGGGTCATTCCTTCCGTGTATTCTTTATAAAAAGATTTTGTGTTTTGGAAGACAGTATTTGGTTCGTTTTTTCCGGCCATCTAATTTTACATTACCTTATAATTGGGCATTAGTATCGCAAATGTTAATAAAAAGTTCAGCATTGTAAAGCATGGCACACAAAAAGTTATTCCTGCTCGACGGTATGGCCTTAGCATATCGAGCACATTTTGCATTTATTAGTTCTAATCTTCGAAATAGCGAAGGTTTAGCAACCGGACCGATGTTTGGATTTGCTAATACATTAGTGCAATTGCTTGATACCGAACAACCTACACATATTGCCGTTGCATGGGATACACACGCACCAACGTTTCGTCACGCTATGGACGAACAATACAAAGCCAATCGTCCGCCACAACCTGATGAACTACGAGAAGGAATTCCTTACATCAAAAAAATGGTGGAAGCTTTTAATATCGCCAATCTTGAACTAGATGGATTTGAGGCGGATGACATTATCGGAACCCTGGCCAAATCGGCTTCAGAGCACGACGTGGACGTATTTATGGTAACTCCTGACAAAGATTTCATGCAATTAGTTACCGAGAGAATCAAACTGTACAAACCACTGAATAATGCAAAAGGTTTTGATATTGTTGGAATAGATGGAGTGATGGAATATTTCGGAGTTACACCGGATAAAGTACGAGATGTTTTGGCTTTAATTGGTGATACATCCGACAATGT
>CAZIQX010000197.1:3846-6262 GCA_964541325.1 uncultured Chitinophagales bacterium
TCAGCTCATAAATGAATACGGTTCAATCGAAAATTTAATAGCACAGGCTGACTCCATAAAAGCGAATAAAACTCGAGAAAACATTAAAGCCAATGCCGATTTAGCACTGAAATCCAAAGAAATGGTAACCATTTACACCGATGTGCCCGGTTTCGATAATTGGGAGAAGTATGAGTGGAAAGGTGGCAATCACGACGCTTTATATCTGTTTTTTAAAGAGATGGGTTTTCGTTCGTTAACGAATCGCTTCCAAGCCAAAACTAACTTGAGCGACTCGAATCAAGTTGTAGCAAAATCGGAAGGTCAGGCTGATTTATTTGCTGTTTCCAAACCGGATGAACCAGAAATAAAGCAAGATTTATTTTCCAATGCACCCATTTTTAAACGGTTTGATGCTTCGGCAGTGAAGTATCAACTCGTTTCAACCATAGAAGAGGTTCACAAGTTGGCAAAAAGAGTGAAAGATGCCGACTCTTTTTGTTTTGATACCGAAACTACAGCAGCTGACCCGATGCTCGCAAAATCGGTAGGATTATCTTTTGCTTTTCATCCCGGAGAAGCATTTTATGTTGATTTAGTTCATTCAGATTTAAATAAAGAACACGTTTTTAATGCTTTTAGAGAAAGTTTCGCGGACGAAACCAAAGAAATGATTGCTCAAAATGCAAAATATGATGTGATTGTGATGCAAAGAGAGGGTGTAGCCATCAAAAACAAAATTTTTGATACTATGATAGCTGCGTATTTAATTGACCCGAATCAAAAAGTTGGAATGGATGAACTGGCTTTAAACTATTTATCCTACGAACCCATTTCAATAAAGGAGCTGATAGGAAGCGGGAAAACACAAAAAAGTATGGCGGAGGTTGATGCGCAAACCGTTTCGGATTATGCGTGTGAAGATGCTGATATCACCTTGCAATTAGCTCAAGTTTTTCGTGATAAATTAACTGAACTTGATTTAAATCATGTTGCCTACGATGTTGAATTCCCATTGATATCAGTTTTGGCTGAAATGGAAATGAATGGGGTAAAAATCGATTTAGATCTTCTGAAAAGTATTTCCGAACAACTTACTTCAGAAATTATCGAACTGGAAAAACAAATTTACACACTTACCGGTGAAGCGTTTAACATCAACTCAACACAACAATTGGGCACCATTTTATTTGATAAACTAAAGTTGCCAACAGGAAAAAAAACGGCTACCGGAAAATACTCAACCTCTGAAGATGTGTTGAGTTCATTAGCTGCCAAATACGAGATCGCCGCCGTTTTATTGGATTATCGAACATTATCAAAACTACGAAGCACCTATGTGGATGCACTTCCTAAGTTGATTCATCCTGAAACGGGTAGAGTCCATACGGCTTTTAATCAACATATTGCGGCCACAGGACGACTATCATCGTCGAATCCTAATTTGCAGAATATCCCGATACGAACCTCACGAGGTAAAGAAATTCGAAAAGCTTTTGTGCCTGAAAAAGGGCATAGGCTGATTTCTGCGGATTATTCCCAAATTGAATTACGAGTTATTGCGGACATAGCTAACGATGAAGCCATGCAAGAGGCGTTTCGCCAAAATGAAGACATACACGCAAGAACGGCAAAAGAAATTTTTCATCTTTCCAGTTTAGATGAAGTGACCTCAGACCACAGAAGAAAAGCCAAAGAAGTAAATTTTGGAATTCCTTACGGCGTTTCTGCTTATGGCTTGGCTTCACGTTTAGGAATTGATAACAGTGAGGGTAAAGCCATGATTAAAGCCTATTTTGATCGCTTTCCGGGTGTAAAGAAGTTCATGGCAGAAATGGTAACGTTTGCAAACGAACATGGTTATGTGAAAACGATAACCGGGCGTAGAAGACCAATTCCTGATATACGGGCATCAAACTTCAATATTCGTGCTTTTGCAGAACGAACAGCCATAAATACACCCATTCAGGGCTCTGCAGCTGATTTAATCAAATTGGCGATGATTGCATTTCAAAAGAAAAAAGAGGAGCAAAAATTAAAAACACGTATGATTTTGCAAGTTCACGATGAATTAGTTTTTGAAGCTCCGGATGATGAAATTGAAAAAGCAACCCTTTTAATTCAAGAAGTGATGGAATCGGCAGTTACATTATCTGTTCCACTTAAAGTTGAAGTAGGAACCGGTAATAATTGGCTCGATGCACATTAAAAATGGACAGTTCGAAGTTGAGTTTGAATGGGTTTAGTGCAAAAAGCTACAAGTTAAATGCTAAACGTCGAAAATCGTTTTATGCTGTATGCTGGAATAATTAGGCTCAACGTTTGAAATACTATTTGATCACTAATTGCTGAAAGTAATCTCAATAACTCAATCAAATCAAAATGAAAAAGGTTATTTATTTTCAAGATTCATTCAGCTATTCAGATTTTGTCTTTA
>CAZIQX010000198.1:0-6209 GCA_964541325.1 uncultured Chitinophagales bacterium
ACATTCATGATGTTTTGACAGTTATAAAAGAATGGGATGAACTTCGTCATCATCTTCCCTACGATACCGATGGTGTAGTTGTGAAAGTTAATGAAGATCGTTTCAGAGATAGTTTGGGTAGAACAGCTAAAGCTCCACGTTGGGCAATGGCCTTTAAATATCAGGCGGAGCAAGCAGAAACCACGCTTTTAGATATTACCCTGCAAGTGGGTCGCCTTGGAACGATAACCCCGGTAGCAGAATTAGAGCCGGTTTTATTGGCGGGCACCACTGTAAAACGAGCTTCTCTTCATAATGAAGATGAAATTCATCGAAAGGATATTCGTATAGGCGATCGTGTTTTAGTAGAAAAAGCGGGCGAAATCATTCCTCAGGTTGTGAGTGTGGTAAACCCCGACAGAGAACATCGCTCTGAACCTTTTAAAATGCGCTCGGATTGCCCTGAATGTGGTTCTACTTTGGTAAAAACGGAAGGCGAAGTTGCATGGAGATGTGAAAATCCATCGTGTCCACCACAAATTCGTCATAAAATTGAACACTTTGCTTCCCGTATTGCCATGCAAATTGATGGTTTAGGTGAAGCGATTGTGGATCAACTGGTATCTCAAGGATTAATAAAAACTTACGCAGATTTGTATGAATTGTCAGTGGATCAAGTGGCAAATCTGGAACGAATGGGTGAAAAATCGGCACAGAATCTCATTCAAAGCATTCAAGAGTCTAAAAATCGTCCATTTGAAAAAGTGTTGTTTGGTTTAGGTATTCGTTTTGTCGGTTCAACGGTAGCTCGTGACTTAGCGCAACACTTTCGAACAATAGATGCGATTACCCATGCAACTTATGATGATTTGATTCAAGTTGATTCCATCGGTCCCAAAATTGCGGAATCTGTATTGGATTTCTTCGGCAAACCGGAAAACCAACTATTGGTGAGTCGTTTGCACCAGGCCGGTTTACAGTTTCAAATGGAAGAAAAACAAGTATCTTCCCAAAAATTACTGGGATTAACGTTTG
Organism: uncultured Chitinophagales bacterium; assembly: GCA_964541325.1. Lineage (GTDB taxonomy): Bacteria > Bacteroidota > Rhodothermia > Balneolales > M1805 > M1805. The sequence goes on from CAZIQX010000198.1 coordinate 1,015, forward strand.
TGCTTACCGGAACCTTGCCAACCATGAAACGTGAAGAAGCATCGGCTTTGATCGAATCACATGGCGGAAAAGTAAGTAGCTCAGTGAGTAAAAAAACTTCGTACGTTTTAGCCGGTGAAGAAGCCGGCAGCAAACTCGATAAAGCGCGTGCTTTAGGAGTGCCTGTTCTTTCTGAATCTGAATTTTTAGCCCTAATAGCCTCATGAAATTTGATGTTGAACTAATTGATACTGTTTCTGTAATTACTCCATTACGCGAAAAAATGGACACCGAAATTGCACCTGACATGAAAAGTCAGATTGTGCTTACCTCGGAAGGAAATGAATTCGGTCCATTAATCATTGACTTAAAAAACGTGAATTATGCGGATTCCTCTGGATTATCAGCTCTATTGTTAGCTCACAGGCTTTATCGTGACTCTAACAGACCCTTGGTGATTTGTTCGCTACATGAACGCATTCAAAAACTCTTGGATATTTCCCAATTAACGCCGGTTTTTGTAATTGACGATAACCGTGAGCAAGCGTTAAAACGCTTTATTGACTAAGCTTATGAAGTTTCTTGAAAAACTTGGTCTTTCACCCAAACCCAAACCCAGTGTCGGTATTGGCGAATCTCAAAAAGAAGCTCAAAAAAAGGAAGTTTTTGAACGCCGTAAAGATGTTGCCATCAAAGGGATAATTGGGATCGTGTTCTTCACGTTTCTGGTTATGGTTTTTCCTCGTACCACGTTTCAAGAAACCAGTTATAAATTGGGCGAACCCTGGACACAAGAAGACTTAACCGCACCGTTTACATTCAGTTTATTAAAAGACACAGATGAATACGAGCGGGAAAAAGATCAAATTATTCGAGAAACACCCCTCATTTTTCATGTTGACCATGATGCGCGAATTCGTATTGTTACCCGATTAGATTCTGTTTTTTCGAGAATTGAGCCCGTTTTAACGGCCTACCAAAATTGGCAAGAAGCCAAAAAAGAAAAGAAATTTGAGGAAACCATTGCCGACTCACTCACCTATTTCAGAACGCGCATGAATGCCGCTGTTGGCTTAGATGAAAAAGGATGGGAAGGTTTATTGAATCGTTATTCCGCTTCCGTTAATCGCCCCAAATCAGAACGTTTTATTGGTGTTGATATTAGGTTGCGATTAGACCGTTTAATTGATGAAATTCTTAATCAAGGCATCATAGACCGCCCCAAAACTGACATCATTTTGCAAGAGATTACGGTTCGGGATTTGCGCCAACGAACCGAACGGAATCAATATTTGGTTGATGTTAAAGACATTCGCGAAGCTCGTGAATATGCTCAATATCGTCTTTTCCGAACATTTGCAGACCAAAGTGCTGAATCAGCGTATCAAGTGTTTAATTTGGTTATCGAGAGCAATTTAATATTCTCCGCAAAAGACACAAAAGATCGAGTTGATGAGTTTATAAGCACTATTTCACCAACTAAAGGTGCTGTTGCTAAGGGTCAAGTTATTATTCGCAAAGGCGATTTAATCAATCGAGAACGCCTGAATATGCTTACAAGTCTCTCCAAGGCGCGAAGTGAACAAGCAAGTGAACTAGAAGTTTGGAAGCAGTATATCGGTCAGATTATCATCATTTTAGCGGTAAATCTGATTTTTATCATGTACATCTACCTGTATCGTCGCCCCATTTTTGATGATAACAAACTCTTTTTCCTCTTGTTTTTGCTGATTGGACTCATTCTTGGGGCAAACTCATTTTTGTACAAGTTCGAGAATCTCTCCCCTTACATTGTTCCGATTGCTATCGTCCCGATAATCCTAACGGTAATCTTTGATTCACGAGTCGGCATTTTAACCACCATTACACTGGCACTAAGTGTTGGACTGTTTAATGGCTACGATTTCGAATTGGCAACAGCTACCATAACTGCTTGTAGTATGGCTGTATATTCTGTTCGAGATATAAAAAACAGAAGTCAATTTTATTTATTTACTCCAGCGTTAATCCTTGCCTCATACTCCATTGTTTACATTGGTTTTAGCCTGATCAAATTGGGCAATTTTGACAACTTATATCAGCACTCCATCAGCATTTTGATTAATGCGTTATTTAATCTGGTCTTAGTTTATCCGTTAATTTTGTTGGTTGAAAAAGTATTCAATGTAACTACTGACGTTACACTTTTAGAGCTGAGCGACACCAATCGTCCTTTATTAAAATCATTAATGTTACATGCTTCAGGTACGTTTCATCATAGTTTACAAGTAGCAAACTTATCAGAAGCAGCGGCCAATGCGATTGGAGCAAATGCGTTGTTATGCCGTGTCGGTGCCATGTATCATGATATCGGGAAAATGGATAAACCTGAATATTTTGTCGAAAATCAATCCGGCATGAATGTTCACGAAAAGCTAAAACCTCGAATGAGTGCGTTGGTGATTCGAGAGCATGTTAAAGGTGGGATAAAACTAGCAGAAGAACATAATCTGCCTGATGTTATTATTGAATTTATACGAACACATCACGGTACATCACTCATTAAATATTTCTACGAAAAAGGCAAAAAAATAAGTGAAAATCCGGAAGAGATTAAAGAAGAAGACTTCCGTTACGATGGCCCAATTCCCTCAACTCGTGAAACAGGCATTGTGATGTTGGCCGATAGCGTTGAAGCATCATCAAGAACCTTAAAGGAGCCTAATTACTCAAAGTTAGAGGCGCATGTACATCGTATTGTGGATGAAAAACTCGACGAGGGCCAACTTAGTGATTGTCCACTCACTTTTCAGGATCTGCAACGAATAAAAGCAGCCTTTTTAACGATATTAATTGGTGTGTATCATGGTAGAGTAAAATATCCTGGCCAAGAAGAAGAGCAAAAGAAAGCTAGTTTACTCAATCCTGAATCTGCTCAAATCGTACCGGCTTCAACGCCTAAGCGTGCAGAAACGAAAGTCTCCCAAAAAGAAACCAAAGACGAAGACAGTAACGATGAGCTCAACGCCATCATTTAATCTGGAACTTCAAGCCTATTTCAATTATCTCAAATTGGAAAAGGGTCTTTCCGACAATTCGATGGTATCCTATCAAAATGATCTGGAACGCTATCTAAAATTTCTGGGTAAATCTTTAGGATTATATGACTTAGCAGCTGTTTCATTTTCTCATATTGAAGATTATTTAAGTGAATTGGCTGCGATGGGTTTAGCGCCACGAAGTATTGCTAGAAATATTTCTGCCATTCGTGGTTTTCATGAGTTTTGTGTGATGGAACGATTCGCAGTTGCCAACCCGGCCGAAATCATTGAAACACCCAAGTTCACACAAAAACTACCGGATGTTCTTCTTGCCGAAGAAGTTGCACAGATTCTAGATGCTCCTGAAAAAGAAACCGCAGCCGGATTACGTGATGCAGCCATTTTGGAAACCTTGTATGGCACAGGTATGAGGGTTAGTGAACTCGTTGAGCTCGAACTCAATCAAATTTTAGCTGAAATTGATTTTATTCGCGTGATTGGCAAGGGCAATAAGGAACGTTTAGTTCCCCTTGGAGAAATCAATAAGAAGATTTTGGAGCAATATATGCGCGAAGTTCGTCCTCTCTTCATACATAATCCCAATCACACTAAAAACAAAGTGTTTTTAAACCAACGAGGAAAACCTCTTACACGCATGAGTGTGTGGAATATCGTTCAGAAATACACCGATATGGCCGGTATTACGAAACATGTTTATCCACATGCGTTTCGCCACTCTTTTGCAACGCATTTGTTAGAAGGTGGTGCTGATTTGCGGGCTGTTCAGGAAATGCTGGGACACTCCTCCATTATGACAACCGAAATTTACACGCATATCGACCGTAATTATCTTCATCAAACCTACAAATCCTTTCATCCTAGATCCTAAACTCATGTTTATTCGCAGCATCCTCTTTTTGATTTTCATTACCGGAACTGTTTTTGCTCAAATCGGAACGCCCAAACGCTATCAAAATGGTTTAGTGGTTTCTGCCAATCGGGAAGCTTCAGAAGTTGGTGTGGAAATTTTAAAAATGGGGGGAAATGCCATTGATGCTGCCGTTGCAACTCACTTTGCGTTGGCTGTTACCTTCCCCGCAGCTGGAAATATAGGCGGTGGCGGATTTTTGGTGGTTCGTTTTCAAAACGGTGAGGTAAAGACCTTGGATTTTCGTGAAAAAGCGCCTGAACGGGCTTATAAAGACATGTACCTTGATGCTCAGGGAAATGTAACGGATAAATCGGTAGTTGGTCATTGGTCAGTTGGTGTTCCCGGCAGTGTTGATGGAATGCTCGAAGCCCTCGAACGGTATGGGTCTATGCCACTTGATTTAGTGTTGGAACCGGCTATTCGATTGGCGCGTAAAGGTTTTCGACTCACTTATGAGGAAGCTCATGCTTTAAATCGAAATAAAGAAGCATTTTCCGCTTTTGAATCAACAAAAAACTATTTTATTAAAGTTGATGGTTCGGAGTTTAAAGAAGGTGACCTCTTGATTCAGGAAGATCTGGCACAAACCTTGGAACGCATTGCGCAGTTTGGTCGGGATGGATTCTATTCAGGTGTTACAGCTGAGTTAATTGTGAGAGAAATGAAGCGAAATGGTGGCTTACTAGAGTTAAATGACTTAAAAAACTATCGCAGTGTTTGGCGTCAACCCATTAAAATGCGTTATAAAGAATATGATTTATACTCCATGGGTCCGCCAAGTTCAGGAGGAATAGCATTAGCTCAAATTTTAGGGATGATTGAACCATTTGATATTGGAAATTACGGTTGGAATTCTTCAGAAGCGGTTCACGTAATGGTAGAAGCTATGAAACGTGCGTATGCCGATCGTTCAAAGTATATTGGTGACCCTGATTTTATGCAGGTTCCAACAGCTGTAATCACCAATTCATCTTACATAAAAAATCGAATGAGTAGTTTTAATTGGGCGATGTCAACACCAAGTGAGCAAATTCAAGCCGGTTCAGTTCCATTTTTTAAAGAATCAGATGAAACGACTCACCTTTCCGTGGTTGATAAAAACGGAAATGCAGTTGCCATTACAACTACTCTCAACAGCGGTTACGGCTCAAAAGTTGTAGTTGATGGTGCAGGCTTTTTCTTGAATAATGAAATGGATGACTTTTCTTCAAAACCAGGAGTACCTAATAAGTTTGGGTTAACAGTGGGAAAAGCCAATGAGATTG
>CAZIQX010000199.1:0-2655 GCA_964541325.1 uncultured Chitinophagales bacterium
CGAACGTATTTTGCCAAAATGATTTTCAATGGGGAAATACGGAAAAGGAACATAATTAGCATCCCAACCCACGGTGGTTACATAATTTTTAAGAGTGGTTAATTCTGCCAAAAAGGCCGCTTGATGCTTATTACCACTTCTATCTGCATCAAAATCAATCTCTTGAATAAAGGCTATATCAACGTTAAAATCATTTAGCATTAACGCCATTGATTTTAAACGCTCATAAATAACTTCCTTTGGCTTTTTTTGATAACCAACTCCATCTGACCCAATTCCATATGCATAAGCCATATTAAATGTGAGCAAACGTAAGGTATCACCTGATTGCACTTTATAAGTTAAATCATGGTTAATCTCTTCATTAATTTCACCAAAATGAGGGTTTGCAGCCCAATACACCCATGCAGAAAACAGCAAAATAAGCCCGAGCAGTGAGATAGTTACTTTTTTGATCATTTTTATGTAATTATTTAATTGTTCAAACATCCAAGAATACCAATAAACCTTCTCGATTGAATAGTTTAAAAATAGGATAAATTTTTTCTACTAATTCTGTAAGATTTTTGCTTTTACTGTGTCTATTCTCTAAAACAGAGTTAGGAATTTGATAATATGACAACAGAAGGTACCTACATTTACATAGTTAGCGACAAACATCGCACCCAATTTCGTGCTGATATTACCAAAACTATTCTTGTTGAAAGCTGGAAATGCAAGGCAGGAATTCACCCAACTCGAACAGCATTTGCAACCCAACCTGAAGTTATTTACTATGAATATGTTCTGTCAGAAAAACAAGCGGAACAACTGCTTTCGGAGTGGAATTCTTACAAGCCCGAACAAATTTCAGAGCTCATAAAAAAGAAGAATCCTGAGTTAAAGGATGTGTATTATGATGTTTGGGTAGTTGGGTAACTACTCATTAATAGTACACAAAAAACCGATTTTTGGTGGTTTCTCAAAGGTAATCATACCTGTTGCATCATCTGATATAGGCGCATATTCGCGAGATGGCATTCCTGAATAACTACTGATTACAGCAATCAGGCAAATCTGTATGAACAAATGCATAGTGTACCTCAACCTCAAGTGTTGCAGAGATTGTACTAAGCAACTACTCGTTTATCAATCCCCCAAATGGTGTATTTATGGTCTCAAAATGATGACTTTCCATAAAAAAAGCCGCTGAATAGTAGATTCAGCGGCTTTTAAGTTTTAGGAATTTGATGAATTACACACCAAATACATCACGTCCGATAAACTCAGCACTTTCGTCCAGATTTTCTTCGATACGTAATAATTGATTGTATTTTGCAATACGGTCGGTTCGGCTCATTGAACCGGTTTTAATCTGACCTGCGTTGGTTGCAACAGCAATATCGGCGATGGTTGTGTCTTCGGTTTCGCCTGAACGGTGAGAAATTACCGCTGTATAACCATTTTTATGAGCCATTTCGATGGCATCTAAGGTTTCAGTTAAAGTACCAATCTGATTTACCTTAATCAAAATAGAGTTAGCAACTCCTAATTCGATACCACGAGCTAAACGTTCGGTATTGGTAACAAATAAGTCATCACCAACTAATTGAACTTTGTCACCGATTGCTTCGGTTAATAATCCCCAACCTTCCCAATCGTCTTCAGCCATACCGTCTTCAATAGAAATAATCGGGTATTTGCTAGCCCAATCTTTCCAGAAGTCAGCCATTTCCGCAGACGTACGTTTAGAACCATCGCTCCATTTGAATTCGTATAAGCCGGTTTCTTTGTTGTAAAACTCAGATGATGCAGGATCGAGTGCAATCAAAACGTCTTCACCCGGAGTTAAGCCTGCTTTTTCGATAGCCTGAAGAATAACTTCAAGTGCTTCTTCATTTGATTTTAAGTTAGGAGCAAAACCACCTTCATCCCCAACGGCAGTATTGTAACCTTTTGATTTTAATACTTTTTTGAGGTTATGAAATACTTCAGCTCCCATACGAATTGCATCCGAGAACGTATCTGCGCCGGCCGGCATAATCATGAATTCCTGTAAATCCACATTATTATCAGCATGCGAGCCGCCATTGATGATATTCATCATTGGAAGGGGTAACAATTTAGCGTTTGTTCCTCCTAAGTAACGATACAAAGGAATACCAAGTACGTTTGCAGCTGCACGTGCAGCGGCCATGGAAACACCTAAAATTGCGTTTGCACCTAAATTGCTTTTGTTGTGAGTTCCATCAAGTTCAATCAGGAAATTATCCAATTTAACTTGATCAAAAACGCTGAAGCCCAACAATTCGTCGGCAATAACGTCATTTACGTTGTCTACAGCTTTTAAAACACTTTTACCGAGGTAGTAATCGTCGTCGCCATCGCGTAGTTCAACGGCTTCGTGTTCGCCTGTTGATGCTCCTGAAGGAACCGCAGCACGGCCATAAACGCCGTTTTCAAGAATTACATCAACTTCAACAGTTGGATTGCCACGTGAATCAAGAATCTGACGGGCAACTACATCTTCAATGATAGCCATAAGAAAATCTTTTTTTGGTTTGAAAAATGTTGTGATTCTGCAAGATACTGCTTTTAGTAGAGTCGGGAAAATGGGCCGGCTTAAAAAGGGATAAAACAGGCTGATTTATTTGGAAGCGGTTTCTTTTAGTACGA
>CAZIQX010000199.1:2665-6196 GCA_964541325.1 uncultured Chitinophagales bacterium
CAATTGGCCTAAAGAAGGTCCTTCAATACACTTTAGTTCGATTTCTAATCCTGATTTGCTTCGATTTTGGTTATCTTTGCACGCCCTGAAAGCAGTTAATTTTGTGATGCAATAGCTAGCAATCTGCTGAATTTTAGAAGCGCATTTTTTGTTCAAGCTAACATCCCCTCAACCTCTAAAGCCACAACGTTTATGTCAATTCAATTGCGGGAATTCGATTCATTTGAAAAGCGTCATAATGGACCAAGTGAATCAGAAATTCAAGCTATGCTCGCAGCCATCGGTGCACGCTCTTTAGATGAACTTATTGATCAAACTATTCCTTCCGGAATCCGCCTCAAAAAAGAACTCGACCTTCCTGTAGCGCAATCCGAAGCTGAATTTTTAAAAAGCTTCAAGAAAAAATCTCAAAAAAACAAAATTTTTAACTCTTTTATTGGCGCCGGCTACTACGACACGATCACACCAACCGTTATTTTGCGCAACATATTAGAAAATCCGGGTTGGTACACAGCTTACACTCCTTATCAGGCAGAAATTGCTCAGGGGCGTCTTGAAATGCTTCTGAATTATCAAACTATGATTGCCGATTTAACAGGAATGGAATTGGCGAATGCTTCCTTGTTGGATGAAGGAACGGCGGCCGCTGAAGCTATGACCATGCTTCACGGGGTAAAATCATCAAGCAAAAAAAATGCGGATACATTTTTGGTTTCATCATGTACACATCCACAAACCATTGATGTACTTAAGACTCGCGCTTTACCGGTTGGCATTCAGCTTGAAATTGTTGCACCGGAACAAATGGATATAACCCGTGACGATGTTTATGCGGTGTTACTACAAAATCCTGATACATTTGGTGCCCTCCACGATTACACAAATTTCATCAGTGCTGCTAAGGAAAATCAGGTTTTAGTTGCTGTTGCCACCGACTTAATGAGTTTAGTATTGGTAAAATCTCCCGGTGAAATGGGTGCTGACGTTGTAGTAGGAAGTTCTCAACGATTTGGTGTTCCAATGGGCTTTGGTGGTCCACATGCTGCTTTTTTTGCGACCAAAGAAGCGTTTAAGCGTCAAATACCAGGAAGAATTATTGGCGTAACTAAAGATGCTGAAGGTAATCATGCTTTACGCATGGCTTTACAAACCCGCGAACAACATATTCGTCGTGAAAAAGCGACTTCTAATATTTGTACTGCTCAGGTTTTATTGGCTGTAATGGCTGGCTCATATGCGGTTTATCACGGACCCAATGGTTTAAAAGCCATTGCTGAACGTATTCATGGCAAAGCTGTTGCGGTCGCTAATGCTTTGGGTCAATTGGGATATTCTCAATCCAATTCGAGCTATTTTGATACCTTACATTATTCAGGAATTTCCACTTCTGATCTTGAAATCATTAGAAAAACATCCGAAGCAAAAAACATTAACCTTCGCTATTTCGAAAATGGATTTGGTATTTCCATGGATGAGGCAAAATCAATCGATGATATTCTCTCGTTGATTCAGGTCTTTGAAGAAGTGAGTGGGCAGGTATCTCACATTGCCTTGGATACAATTGAACCCGTTATTTCAGGAAGCTTAACTCGAACAAGCAGTTATTTAACGCATCCGGTATTTAACAGTTATCATGCAGAACATGAGATGTTGCGATATCTGAAACGTTTGGAAAACAAAGACATCTCTTTAGTGCATTCCATGATTTCTTTGGGCTCATGCACCATGAAATTAAACGCAACCACAGAAATGATACCTGTAACCTGGCCTGAATGGAGTCAATTGCATCCATTTGCACCAAAAGATCAGGTAGAAGGTTATTATGAAATGATTGCTGAACTTTCCGATTGGTTATGTGAAATCACGGGATTCACAGCGATGTCGCTCCAGCCAAATTCAGGCGCTCAGGGCGAGTACGCTGGTCTTATGACTATACGCGCCTACCATCAAGACCGAAATGAAGGTCACCGAAATGTGGCTTTGATTCCATCTTCTGCTCACGGTACCAATCCAGCTAGTGCCGTAATGGCAGGCATGCAAGTTATTGTAACCAAGTGCGACGATAAGGGAAATATTGATTTAGATGATTTGCGTTCAAAAGCAGAACAGCATAAAGACAATCTTGCCGCCTTAATGGTTACATATCCTTCTACTCATGGCGTTTTTGAAGAGGAAATCCGTGAGATTTGCCAGATTGTGCATGATTTTGGTGGTTTAGTTTACATGGATGGAGCCAATATGAATGCACAGGTTGGTCTTACTTCTCCGGCTGAAATTGGCGCAGATGTATGTCACCTTAACCTTCATAAAACGTTCTGTATTCCTCACGGTGGCGGTGGGCCAGGTATGGGTCCTATTGGCGTAAATGATAAACTAAAACCCTATTTACCGGGTCACGTTTTTGTAAAAACCGGTGGTGAAAAAGCAATAAGTGCCATTTCAGCTGCTCCATTTGGCAGTGCGGATATTCTAACTATTTCGTACGCGTATATTGCTATGATGGGCGGTAATGGACTAAAACGTGCTACACAAATGGCAATACTTAATGCCAACTACATAAAATCACGTTTAGAAAAAGAATTCCCCATTCTTTACACTGGGAAAAAAGGTCGCAGTGCTCATGAAATGATTGTCGATTTGCGTCCATTTAAAGTTAGTGCCGGAATCGAAGTGGTTGATGTAGCTAAACGATTGATGGATTATGGATATCACGCGCCAACCGTAAGTTTTCCTGTTGCGGGAACAATTATGATAGAACCTACCGAATCAGAAAGTAAAGAAGAATTAGACCGTTTTTGTGATGCATTACTCCAAATTCGTGAAGAGATTCGCGAAATTGAAAACGGAACTGCCGACAAAGTAAATAATGTGCTCAAACACGCGCCACACACTTCTACTTGCGTGATTTCTGATGCTTGGTCGTATCCTTACAGTCGTGAAAAAGCAGCATTTCCACTGCCTTGGGTACGCGATGCTAAAATTTGGCCAACCGTTCGCCGGGTTGATGATGCTTATGGTGATCGAAATTTGGTGTGCTCATGCTTACCGGTTGAAGCCTACGCTGAAGCTTAAACTCAAAAGTAACTTTTGCAAAAAAGCCACTTGGAAACAGGTGGCTTTTTATGTTTAAAGTGAATGACCGAGGCCGTAAATCTGAAATATGAGTCAGTTTTTATACGTTTGTTTTTTATTATTTTACTATATAAAAAAGCGTAATGTTTCCATGAAAATCCAAGATGATATACGGGATTTTCATGGAATATCAAATGAATCTACCTTCTTCTAATTTTGATATAAAGCTCTCTATTCCAATTGCTTGTACTGATTTATTTATTGGAAAAGTGTCAGATCCAGGAATAATTACTAAATTTTTATCTGTTCCTAAATCTTCAATCGCCGTATAGAATCCCTTACTTAATGAAGGAGATAATGAAAGTTTTATTTCCAAAGTAGCAACGGGTTTATTGTTTTTTACTAAAATCAAATCTGCTTCTGTTCCTTGGTGTGTACGGTAAAAATAGGTTTCAATAT
>CAZIQX010000200.1:0-2927 GCA_964541325.1 uncultured Chitinophagales bacterium
TTATGTTCCTTTTCCGTATTTCCCCATTGAAAATCATTTTGGCAAAATACGTTCGGGTGGTGCTATTCTTTCGCGTTTCCCAATCAAACTGAAACAATCCATCCTCTTACAAAAACCGGAGGCTAACCCATGGTGGTATAATTTGTTTTATTTAAGTCGATTTGTACACATCGTTGAGGTTAATCTCGGCTTTAGATCAGTTTCATTGGCTAATATGCACTTAGAGGCTTTTGATATATCCAACCGAGAAAATCAAGCTGAATTGATTGTAGAGTTATTAAAGTCAGAATCACAACTACTTGCCTTTGGAGGCGACATGAACTCTCTATCGCCTTATGCCAAACAATTTCATGATTTTGATGATGTTTATGGGGATGATTATCGAAATGATAATACACAAACAATCATTCGAAGTGGCTTATCTACATTTGTGGAGCCATTATCAAGTCAAGATTCTTTAGGTTTGTTTACGTTTCCTGCGTTAAAACCTAATCGACAGTTGGATTATTTGTTTATTCGTGATTCCGTTCAGGTTCTCTCATATGAGGTATTGCCTGTGGGGGATTTATCCGATCATTTGCCTGTTTTATTGACCTTTGTCATCAACTAAATGTCTGTTTTTCAACTCCACACTTCTAAGCCGATTATTCACAAAACTTACAAGCCATGTCGCAGTTGATGCCGAATCTTCAGGGATTAATATAAACTGAGCAGGTTCACCGGTTACTCGGTCTGTTCCACTTTCTAGTTGAGCGCTTGCAACCGGAAACGCCGCACGAAAATCATCCACTGTGTTACTGAAATTGAACGATCCAAACGGTGTATTCCAAACAAAACGCATGGTTCGGAAATCAATATACTCCCAAGTAATTCGCTCATTTCTTTTTATAAAGCTTGAATATTGATAATAAAACTGCTTATCGGTTGAACGAACTGTATCCGGTTTTCCCAGATAATAAATCATATTCGTTACAGTGTCTTCATACTTGAGGGAATCATTCAAAAAAACTTGTTTCTTGCTTAGCGTTTCAGGCTTTATAATTGGTTTCTCCGGGAGGGGCTCGGGTTCCACTTCAAGTGGTATAACTTCTTCAACGATAGGTTGTTCAATGAGCTCATGTTCATTAAAGCACGATTTCAACATAAGTAACATCAAAAAAATGATGATACAATACATGAAAAAGCGATGTAAATCAGACTCCATTCGAAGCATAAACTAACATTTGTTTACTTACACTGAAATAAACAGAATCTGAAAAATAGAAGCTTGAAATATTAAACGAAATTAAGGTTGAAAGCGATGCCACCAAGCCCAAATCATTAAAAACGGATGAATGATGATTAACCGAGCCCAAATAATCCAATTAGGAACGAGTATCTCTCCGAATCTAAACTCTTCTAGCCCAATAGCATAAACGTGGGATGGAATAAATGCAAAAAGCATTAATATGATACCATAGACAGCCCAATTGCGGGTTTTGGGGCTAATCAACAAAACAGAAAAGCCTATTTCAATTACTCCGGCCAACCCATTGATGAACTCAGGATGGGGTAAATAAGGCGGTATCAAGCCCAAATAAAATTCAGGATCACGAAAATGATTGAGTCCGGCTATAAAATAAAATATAACTAAGGCAGCAAAGCTTATTTTTTTTAACATAAATAACCTCTAAAGTTTTTCCGATTAACCGAAAAAGATTTCTAGTCGTTCAGAATGCTTATTGTGTAAGTAACGTTACAAGTAGCGCCGGGTTCTAAGTCCTGCATTAACTCTTTGTCAGCGATGTGTTGATGTCCACTTATGGAGTCTGCACAGCCAATCCAAGGTTCAATACATACAAAATCTGCACCGGGTTTAGCCCAAATTCCTAAATAAGGGAACTGCTCATATTCTACATGAATGCGAAGCGCATCTTTTGGTGATTTAAGCGATACCTTTCTAGATTGTATAGATTTGAAAATTAAAGCATCGTTGGAAAACAAATGGCGAGACAAAGGAATTTTATTTCCATAAACTAAAACCGGTTGTGTCTCTCCAGTAAAAAGGCCATCGGAGTTAATCAGATGACGGTCAAGTTGCTCTGAAAGCTCAAACTCAAGCACATAGTCCTCATATGTAGAATGAACTGAAAGTGGAATACGAAAGCCGGTATGTCCACCCAAGGCAAAAAACATCGTTTCTGTACCTGTATTTTTCACGGAAAATGTCTGTTGAAGCCTATCGTCAACTAATCGGTACTTCATTCTGAATTCAAAATCATAGGGATATATGGAATGTGTTTGTTCAGAAGATTTCAGCAAAAAAGTAATACAATCTGTTTGATGTTCTTCTACAACAAATTCAGATGTTCGCGCAAACCCATGCCGGTTAAGCGGATATGATTTACCGCCTATATGAAGCAGATTATCTTTTAAGCCTCCAACAATTGGAAATAAAACCGGTGCGTGGTAACCCCACACGTTAGGGTTGGCTTGCCAAATGGTTTCGGTGTCTGTTGCGTGGTGAATCAGAGAGCATAATTCGGCGCCTTTTGACTTGAAAGCGGCACGTAAATGGAGGTTTTGAATACTTAGCATATCAGAAAATAAAAAAAGGCTGATTCAGAAATGAATCAGCCTTTAAGCTTTAATTTTTTAAGCCTGTGGTATTTACCGGAGCTTTATCGTACACGCCCAAATTGGGTTGACGTTTTGTCGGATAGACTTCTTCGAGTGTATTGCCAGTATAAAGACGTCCGTTCATCATCACCATATGAACTGAGTTGGTATTGCGAATGTTCTCTAAGGGATTTTTATCTAGAATTACCAAATCAGCCATTTTTCCGGCTTCAATTGAGCCGAGTTCTTTTCCTAAGCCAATTTGAGTAGCACCCATAATCGTAGCCGTTTTTAACGCATCATGATTACTCATACCACCGCTTGCAATA
>CAZIQX010000200.1:2937-6182 GCA_964541325.1 uncultured Chitinophagales bacterium
CCAATGAAAACCAAGGCCTTGCAACTGTCCATGTGACCCAACGCCAACGGTTCCGCCTGCTTCAACCAACGATTTCATAGATTCTGCATGTTTTTTGAATACGTGTTCGTCCGGATGAAACCATCCTGCACGGCGACGCGCTTTTGAAGCTAATTCTTCGTAAGGAGTAAATCGTTTTAATTTGGCGTCGTTGTAGGGGTCTTCCGTAGCATAGAAAAAGTTTTCAGCCCATGGACCACCATAAGCCACCAATAAGGTTGGGTTTACAGCCATTTCAGCTTCTGAAATCGTTCGAAAAACATCATCATATAAAGGATAAATTGGAAGTGCGTGCTCATGACCCGGATACCCATCCAAGAGTTGCGTCATGTTCAATTTGAAATCCAGACCACCCTCAGTAGTTGGCATGATGTTTTGCTCCTTAGCAGCCTGAATAATCCATTGACGTTGTTTGCGATTTCCTGCTAAATACATTTTGATGGTTTTGGTGTGATAGTACTCGCTGTATTGTTTCATCACATTACGAGTTTCTACAAGGCTTTTAAGGTTATAAAACCAAAAACCGAGTCCGGGACCAGTACTATACACACGAGGACCAGCCATTTTGCCCGCACGAACCATATCAGTGTAAGTGAGCACATCGGTTGAGGATGTTTGAGGATCGCGGGTAGTTGTAACACCATAAGCCAAATTTGCGGTGTACTGCCAATCCTGATTTTTGTGAATTTCCCAGGTAGGCCACATATGAGCATGAGGATCTACAAATCCGGGAACAATTGTTTTCCCATTCATATCCATTGTTTGGATAGAACTCGGAGCGCCGGTCGTGCCTGCTGCACCAACTGCTTTAATTCGGTTGTTTTCTACCCAGATATCACCACGTTCGATAATTTCATTGCCATTCATAGTGATGATTCTTGCATTGCTCAACAACACAGAGCCTTTCGGAATATCTTGTTGATACATAACCTTAATACGAACTTCATCAGCCTTAAACGTCGGCTTATCTTTCTTTTTTTCTTCTTTTTTCGGTGATATTTTTACAGAGTCTGTTTTTGCAGAATCTACCTTAGCAGAGTCTTTTGGAGCGTTTTTTTCTTTTTCTTTGGCTAGTTTCTCGGCTTTTTCAGCGGCTTTTACACTATCATCAAAAGCTTTGGCTTTATCTAAATTGTACGAGAAAAATGCATTTCCTATCGACCAATACACGGTTTTTGCATCGGATGACCAACTTGGAAACTGTCCACCAATTTCGGTGAGTTTTCTACTAGGAAATTGTGCACTTGAAGGATTTGCAACAGAAACTGTAACTAATTTTCCGGTTTGTGGCACTGTTACGGTATAAACATCGTTATTAATGAGCGCAATAGCCTGATCTCCTTCGGGTGCCATGATGATTTCTGAAGCCGGAGAAGGTAAATTCATCTCACGCATGTACAAATCAGCATGGAGAATGCGGTGGTTGTGATCAAATTTATCATGCAATAAAGCCATTTCCTCAGGAGTTGAGCCAAACGTAGTAATCCCTGTTATCTTCACGTGTTGTTTTTCATCTGTTCCATCCCAACGAATTGAAACAAGGGTACCACCGGATGCATTTAAAAAAATGCGGTCAGAATTTTTCACAAAGTGTGGTTTCGAACGACCATTGGCCTTTTCTACAAAGTTAATCACCCCACCATTTGACGAAATCCATGCGATGTCTTCAATTGCTCCAAATATGGCAAACCCACTTGGGTCTTGATTGTATTGAGCAGCTGAACCTTTTAAAAATGCAATACGATCGCCTTTCCAGTTCCATGCCGGTTGGTAATACAATCCCACTTCTTTCGTGAGTTGAACTAATTTAGGCTTCTTTGCTTTTGCTTCAACCTTATAGAGATGTCCACCTTCATTTTCTTTCCAAGTAGCAAAGGCTATCCATTTACTATCAGGCGACCAGGTTAAATTAGCCTGTGTGTACTCCATATCAGTTAATCGAGTTGGAGTTCCATTCGGTAATTCCTGAAAATAAAGGCGATTTAACGCCGTAAAAGCGAGTTTTTTTCCATCAGGAGAAACAACAGCATCACGAATTTGAGTTACTGTTAATTGCTCATCATTTTCGATTGGATAATCAAAAGCAACTTTTGGACCGATGTGTAACTCAACCTCTACTTCAAATGGAATTTCAGTGAGTTTTCCGGATGGTACATCAACCTTATACATTTTTCCACCGAAGGAGGCAATCAGAGATTTACTATCGGGAGTAAAACTCATAGCTGGTAAAACACCTAGAGGAGCAATAGATTCTTGTTCATCGCGCTGAACAGGATAGGCTAACCACGATTCTTCACCTGTTGCTAAGGTGCGCAAAACCAATCCGGTTTTGTCCTCAAATCGGGAACCATACACCATAAATTTACCATCCGGTGAGAAGGTTGGTGTAAAGGCTGAGCCGTAACGACTTGTAACTACTGAACTTGTTGCATTTTCACGGTCGTAGTATCCAATTTGATACTGCGGAAGTTGCGCATTGTAATTCCAAGCTCCATTTCTGCGTGAAAAATAAATATAACGTCCATCCGGTGTAACAGCAGGGTCGATTACTTTGAGTGAAGCAGGGGCATCGATTAATTGAACGCCTCGTCCGCCATCTTTGTGATACATAAATAATTTGTGATTGCGGCGACCTTTGGATGCAACGATATAGTTACCATCCGGAGTCCATTCCGCACTTGGGAAATATTGATCATCTTCTTTGGTGATGGCTGTTTTTTCTTTTGTTTCCAAATCCATCACCCAAACATTATCAGCGCCGCTGCGGTCGGAAATGTAAACAATAGATTTTCCGTCAGGAGAAAAACGGGGATGCACATCGTAACCCATTCCACGGGTAAGGGTATCGGCTTTGCCACCTGTAATGGGCATCAGGTATAAATCCCCCATTAAATCAAATACAATCTGTTTTCCGTCTGGACTCACATCCAAAGAAATCCATGTTCCTTGTTTGGCCGAGAATTGAATGGTTCGTTCAGGCTGAAGCGGTAAATCCGAATCGAGCTTTTTAATTTTAACGGAATCCGTTTTGGTGGAGTCCTGCGCTGCTAAAGGTTGAATGCACCACAAGCTAAGTAGTGCAAGTGCTAGAAGTTTTCTCATTGCATCCTATCTGTTTGATTTTAAGAAAGTTGGAGAATCTAATTAAATCCAAACGATTTGAAATAATCAAATGGGATGAAAATTGTAAATAGATATTAATTGGA
>CAZIQX010000201.1:0-313 GCA_964541325.1 uncultured Chitinophagales bacterium
TTGAAAACTCAAGTCACCTACGGTTAGTACTTCATCTACGAGTAATATTTCCGGTTGGCAATGTACTGCAACAGCAAAGCCAAGTCTTACTTTCATGCCGGAACTGTACGTACTTAATGGGGCTTCGAGGAAGTCGCCGAGTTCGGCAAAATCAACGATTTCATCAAATTTGGCATCGATTTCTTCTTTGGTCATGCCAAGAATGGTGCCATTGAGATAGATATTTTCACGTCCGGTCATGTGTGGGTGCATTCCGGCGCCTAAGGCAATAATTCCGCCAACTTTTCCATCTATCCAAACACTACCTTTATCA
>CAZIQX010000201.1:323-981 GCA_964541325.1 uncultured Chitinophagales bacterium
CTTTATCAGGTGGGAAAATTCCGGTTAGTACTCGTAATAAGGTTGATTTTCCTGATCCGTTTGCTCCAATTATTCCTAAAATCTCATTTTCTCTGAGTTCAAAATTAATATCCTGCAATGCCCAAAATTCGTCTTTGCGGAGTTCGTCGGTTTTGGGTGGGATGCCCACAAAGCCTTTGGCGAGGTCGGTCATGCCATAAATCATGCTTCGCTTAAGATTACGGCAGAATTTTTTATACAGACCTTCAACCTTAAGAACTACTTTCCCGGGTTCTTTGTCTTGAACTTGATTTTCAGATGCTTCTACGACGGATTGTGTCACGTATGGTCTTTTTAATTTGTGAACCTCATTTCATGAGTAATTCGGGCGGTATATTAAGAAATTTTGCATTAATGAGATGTATGTTTTAACACATAATGTGACTTAGTGTTCTTGGGTTTAAGAAGTTCTAATGTGGGGGTAGTGAAAATTGGTATTATGTAGTGATGTTGATGATGTGATATCATCTCGTCTCTTTTTCCTCTTTTGTTCACAAAAGTAATCAGGCAAGATAATTCAACTAAAGAGGATAACGTGCGGAGTATAACTAGGTAGGCTCGCTGCGCTCGGTAACGCTCACATACAGGACTCACAGAGCTAAAAGCGCTGTGAGTCCTA
>CAZIQX010000201.1:1081-6169 GCA_964541325.1 uncultured Chitinophagales bacterium
TTCGATTACGTTGGTCAGTGGTATGGGATTCCGGCATGTGCTCGGAATGACAGAGATCGCTTCGCTCGGTAACGCTCACATACAGGACTCACAGAGCTAAAAGCGCTGTGAGTCCTAACACGATGTGCATTTCGTTCGATTACGTTGGTCAGTGGTATGGGATTCCGGCATGTGCTCGGAATGACAGAGTCTCGCTTTGCTCGGTAACGCTCACATACAGGACTCACAGCCCCGAAGGCATTCGGGGCTGTGAGTCCTTTTTTTACACCATGCGCTCAATCATTTTATTTTCATTCACATAAAATGCTCGCCATACCAATAAAAAGGCAAACAAACTCAGTAACACAGCGGCAGCATACTCTTCCCAACCATATAGACGTCCAAATAAAATCATGTCCCGAACACTACATACAAGGTACGTTAAGGGATTCCATTTGTTGATGACTTGCAAAAAGGCATTATCCACATTGGGGGAATACACGATTGGTGCCGTATAAATGAGAAAGGTCATGATATGATTCACAAATCGTGAAATATCCACTGCCACCACGGAAATCATAGATAATAGTAGTCCGATGGATGCACCTAATAGAAACAAGGGCAAAATAAGTATGGGTAAAAAGATGAGTTTCCAGGATGGTACATACCCAAAACCGGCTATTACAATCATCACTATGGTTAAGGTGATCAAAAAATTTACCGCCTGTAAGAGTACTTGTTTAAACAACAAGGCTTCGTGTGGGTATTTAATCTGCTGGATGAGATCCGAACCGGCAGAAAGTGTACTTGAGCCGGCATTTATCATACTGATAAAAAATCCCCAACTTGTGCTTCCCACTAAGATATACACGGGATAGGGAACTTCCATTTCGCCCGGGTCGAGTACACCGGTGAGTTGCATGAGTACCCATGAAGCTATTCCAAAAATGGGTGTGATGATGGCCCAGCCCACTCCTAGAAAAGATTTTTTGTATTGAGCGAAGAAATCGCGCTTAAATAATTGAAAAATCAGGTCTTTGGAATCTATAATATTACGATAGATGGTTTTCCAGATTCGGAAAAACCCTTCATCAAATCGCTGATTGGGATAATAGGTGGTGATATTTTGTTTGGACATGGAGGGAAAATAATGATAAATGAGGAGGGATAAGTGATTAATGAGAAGTGATTAATGATTAATGATACATCAGACGCCGAAGGTGCCTTTTAGTGAAATGAGAAATTTTAAGTGGTTAGTGGTTTATTTATTCTTCGAAAGTTTTTCTCTGATTTTTTTGAGTTTTTGAGCGTCTGTGCGGTCAATACTTCGGTTAGTAGATTCTTTGTTTTTGATTAAATCATCGAGGGAAATGATGTTTAGCTGCATGTTTTCGGCTTCGATGCTGATGGCGTTTTCAAATAATTGCTTGTAATCATCAATTCCGGAAATACTCGTTATGATATCAATTCTGAGTGGAGGATAACCCAATTGAACGATCATATCTTCCTTCACGAAATCTTGTGCTTCAAGACCTAAACTTCCAAATCCAAACTCGGTAATTGCTTGCAAAAGACGTTCTGCATTCTCTTGCTCTCTTTTTACTAACACATCAAGATCGTCAGTGTATCGGGGATAACCATGTAAAGCCACAGCAAATCCTCCAACAAGCAGGAACTCAACCTTGTGTTTTTGTAATAACTCGATAAACTCTTTGAAATCCGGTTCCATGCTCGCTTTTTTTGAAATAGTTTAGTCTCTTTCGAATGGATGTTAATACGTTCAACTTTTGGGTATAACTTAAGGTCAGATAATCTTCTATGATATCTGGTTCTTCGCCTAGTTTGTATTTTCGTACGACTTTCTCCATGTGGTGAATATACGTATTTCGAGTTGATTTTGAGCTTGACAACCCTAAGGACTAACAGTTCCGAAAACCTTCGGAACTGTTAGTCCTATCTTAGTTTTTCATCGATTTGTTGGATGATTCGGGTAAGTTTTAAACTATCGAAGATGCTGTATTCGGGCTGCGAACGGGTTTGAACACATTTTAGAAACAAGGTTAGGGCGCGGTCAGCCGGTTCTTCTTCATCAAATATTTTTTTTTCCTGAAAGACTGTTCCATTAGTATCGAGACTGGAATACAGCACTTGTTGTTTAAGTACATCATATTCTAGGGTATGATGAGCATCACAAAATGTACGTTTATTACTTGCCTCCGAACTCGTTGTATGAATGGCAATGCCTGCTACTCCTCCATTATCAAATCGCATAAATAGCTGAATATGTGGAGCTTTACTAGCTCGAATTCCGGAAATGCCTACATCAACCCGATGTACATTACTTTTAATCATTTTTAGTGCATAAGCTAAATCATCAATCCACATATGCGAAAATGTACCATCATACCGATTGAACTGCGCTAGAGGTAGGTGTCGGTCAATATGAATGTAATCCGGATTTGGAATTTTTGTCTGAATCCATTGAGATGCAGGCGCATACGAACTCCAGTGCGCCAATTGCAGGTGCACACCGGCTTCTTCCGTAAAGTAATACAAGCGCTCAATGTGTTCACGTCGGGTTGGCAAACGGCTCACTAAAAAGGTATGTATCCCCTTTCGGATTGCTAAAGCGGCCTCATCGAAGGCTGAATCGGTTGAATCCACAATAATACATGCCGGTATGGACGGTAAATGTTCGCTTTTTTTTACGAGAATCACTTCACGCACTACCGGATGTCGTTGCAGACGTTGTTCCCAGGCTTTTGTGATGAGCGCATCACCTACTATTCCAACTTTCATACCTGTTCGTTTTGGTTGGCTGAACCTACTGTTTCTTCTGTGATTTTGCAATGTGGAAAAAAGGTATAAGGTGTTAAGAAGGAGTAGGGAGTAAGGAAAATTCGAAATTCGAAATTCGAAATTCGAATTTTTGAGGTCATCAGCAATAAGCAATCAACAATCGGTTTCAATGCCTTTTGCTTCTACTTATTTATGTGTTGATGGCCATTCTTCATGAAATAAAGACTATCAACTCTTCTATTCGTGCATTCGTGGCACCACATAGCTTTCGCCTTTCAGCTTTCGTCTTTCGTCTTTCAGCTTTCAGCTTTCAGCTTTCGCCTTTCAGCTTTCGCCTTTCAGCTTTCGTCTTTCAGCTTTCGCCTTTCAGCTTTTCAGCTTTTCGCTTTTAGCATCAACCCATCTTGCTAAGCTCAAAAAAAAACGCTTACTTACAACTGAATTTTGCAACAGGTACACATGAAGAGCGGCTTTCTCATTTTCACGTTTGTGTTCGTCTATTTTTTCCCTTTTGCTTGGGCGCAAGACTTCTATGAATTTTAGCATCTGAAACTGAATGATGGCTTATCTCAAACTTCGGTTACTAAAATTGTTCAGGATGAGCACGGGTTTCTTTGGTTTTCTACTCAAGATGGTCTAAACCGCTACGATGGCTATGAATTTGCCATTTTTCGCAAAGAACAGTACCCGATTTTAAGCGATAATTACATCATTTCGATGGATTATCACCAAGCAGAACATGCACTTTGGCTCGGTTCCATTGATGGAGCTCTATACACGTTGAACACCTCAACAGGTATCATGCGCTCACTTTCATCCGATTCGTTGGGTTTTTCAAAAGCCGGTTTCTTTCGTGACCTTTTATCTGATGCTGATACCCTTTGGTTACTTCGTTATAACGATGGTTTGTATCGGTACACCTCCTCCACTAAATCCATGCAAAAAATGGATGATGGGGATGATAACCAACTCAAATATGGACGTGCGCTACTCAAAGACTCCACAAGAAATCTACTTTGGATTGCCACCGAACGTGGATTTACCGGTATAAATACCCAAACTAATCAGATTTACTATCAGGAAAATGCAGAAACATCAACGTATTTGTCTGAAAATGCGGTTCTGAGTTTGGCTTTGGATTCACAGCAACAACTTTGGGTGGGAACCAATAAAGGGCTTTATATCTATCAACCTGAAAATCGGTCTCTGCAGCCGTTTATGTATAAGGGCAAGCCGTTTGATGGTCGTGTGATGTCGCTTTTACATGATTCTCGACAACAAATCTGGATTGGAACTTTATTTGATGGGTTATATGTGTATGAACCCAAAACAGGCTTAACCACTCAATACCGGAATATTCCGAAAAATGATCGAAGCATTGGTTCCGATTACATTGGTGTGGTGTTCGAAGACGCCACGCAGGTAGTGTGGTTGGCTACTTCGGGTCATGGTGTGTCGAGGACCAACAATAGTGATAAAAAAATGCTGCATTTCACAAAATCTACGTCGGGTTTGTCGCACTCTATGGTTCGTAGTTTCCATGAGGATGAAAATCAGGAGCTTTGGATTGGCACGGGTGGTGGTGGATTGAATCGTTTTGACCCCAAAACTTCCACTTTTTTACCGGTTAAAAAGGCCGTAAGCGAATATAGTCCTAGTTATGATTTGATTTGGGATATCGCTTCTAACTCAAACGAATATTTGTATTTAGGTACCGCTGATGGTGTAGCTAGATATTCCAAAAAAACAGGATTGTTTAGGCGTTTTGTCTTGCTGAACGAACCTATGATTGTGATTCATGTTCGATTTATTGATGACCGGCACCTTCTGGTTGGAACATTGGGTAAAGGATTATTTTTATTAAATGTAAATACCGGAAAATCTGAACAATTTGTCTTTGATGATCAACAAAAAGTGCCCTTTACGAATAACTTTGTACTAACTACAGCACAACATACCGATTCAACATCTTGGGTGGGCACATTCGGGGATGGCTTGTTTTTATGGCATCATCGAACGAAAATTTTTACGTCGTTTAAAGAAGTAACAGGCATTACCGCACAACTCACTGATTTAAAAATAACTGCCTTGCGTCAAGAATCGGATTCTGTTTTATGGGTGGGCACATCAAATGGATTAAACCGAGTTCATTTAACCCAAAAAACCATTGAGTATTTTCAAGAAAAACAAGGGCTTCCAAACTCTTACATTTACACGATTGAGCGTGATTTCAAAGGTTACTATTGGTTAAGTTCCAATCGAGGTTTATCTCGTTTAGATTTAAGTAAGTCGGGTCGGGAACGCATCGTT
>CAZIQX010000202.1:0-6129 GCA_964541325.1 uncultured Chitinophagales bacterium
ACGAGGAGCAGGAGAAGCTTACGAACATTAACTTAAGATAATGAATAGACTAAACGTAAATTATCAGGTACGTACTGTTTAAGCGATTCTACTAACATCTTTTTCAAGGAATTACTTGAAATTCATGTACAAATCAATCATTATTTACCCTCTTTTGGAAGCGCTTTTGCGCTTGTTTAACCCATTCAACAAAACGGCTTTTAGAATATCATGAGTAATAAAATTCAAACTTTAAGCGGATATATCCACGAATATCAAAAAAGTGTTCTCCAACCTGACGAATTTTGGGGACGCATAGCAGAATCCTTTCACTGGAAAAAACATTGGGACTCCGTTCTAGAATGGGATTTTGAAAAACCGGATGTAAAGTGGTTTGTGAATGGCAAATTAAACATCACCGAAAATATCCTCGACCGACACTTATTTACGATTGGCGACCGAACAGCCATTTTGTGGGAACCCAATGAGCCCAATGAACCAACCGTTAGCCTTACCTATCGTGAGTTGTATGAAAAGGTCTGTCAATTTTCCAACGCCATGAAAGCACAAGGTGTTGGAAAAGGCGACCGGGTTATCATTTACATGCCGATGGTACCTGAAGCCGCTATTGCTATGTTGGCTTGTGCTCGAATTGGGGCTATACATTCTGTTGTATTTGCCGGATTTTCAGCCACATCGTTAGCTGATCGCATCAATGATTGTGAAGCAAAAATGGTTCTTACCTCTGATGGCAACTTTCGAGGCAACAAAGCTATTCCTGTTAAGGCTGTAGTTGATGAAGCCTTGAAATCAACCACAAGTGTTGAAAAAGTAATTGTGTTCAAGCGAACCGCAACTGATGTTAACATGGTTGAAGACCGTGATTTGTGGTGGCACGATGTTATTGAAGGACAAGCTCTTTCATGCCCTGCTGAAATCATGGATTCAGAAGATGTGTTATTCATTTTATACACATCCGGCTCAACTGGAAAACCCAAAGGCGTTGTACACACGGTTGGCGGTTACATGGTTTATACGTATTACACCTTTTTAAACGTGTTTCAATACACTGCAGGCGATGTTTTTTGGTGCACCGCTGATGTGGGTTGGGTTACAGGTCACTCCTACATAGTCTATGGTCCGCTATTAGCCGGCGCAACAACCTTAATGTTTGAAGGAGTGCCAACCTATCCTAAACCGAACCGTTTCTGGCAAATCATTGATAAGTATAAGGTGAATCAATTTTACACAGCACCGACTGCTATTCGTGCTTTACAAGCTTACGGACTCGATTTTGTTGAGCCCTTCGATTTAAGCAGTTTAAAAGTGATTGGTTCTGTTGGCGAACCGATTAACGAAGAAGCATGGCATTGGTACCATTCTCATATCGGAAAAGGTAATTGTCCCTTGGTGGATACGTGGTGGCAAACCGAAACCGGCGGAATTATGATTTCAGCTATTGCGGGAATAACACCCACTAAACCGGCTTTTGCGTCGCTTCCTTTGCCCGGCATACAACCCATCATTGTTGATTCCGAAGGTAAAGAACTAAAAGGAAACAATGTAGAAGGCAATTTATGTATCAAATTTCCTTGGCCAAGTATGTTGCGAACTACTTGGGGGGATCATGAACGTTGCCGACAAACCTACTTTTCAACCTATAAGAATCTATATTTTACCGGCGATGGCGCCAAGCGCGACCACGATGGATACATTCGAATTCTTGGTCGAGTAGATGATGTGATCAATGTTTCAGGCCATAGAATGGGAACAGCAGAAGTTGAAAACGCCATCAACGAGCATCCAAAAGTGATTGAATCGGCCGTTGTTGGTTATCCTCACGATGTAAAAGGTCAAGGGATTTATGCTTTTGTCATTTGTGATATGGAAGGCCGTACAGAAGCTAACCTTAAAGAGGAAATTCGATTAACCGTAGCCAATATCATTGGACCAATTGCTAAACCGGATAAAATTCAAATCGTACCCGGACTCCCAAAAACACGTTCCGGAAAAATCATGCGTCGTATTTTACGTAAAGTGGCCTCCAACGACTTAAGCAATATGGGCGATACAAGTACCCTGTTAGACCCCGATGTGGTTGAAGCCATCATAGAAACCGCGGATACAGCGAGTTAAATCAATCCGGTGAGGTTTCAAAATTGTGACTGTTTGAACTATACCCATTGAAACCCATCACATGACTGTGTATCACATAAACAAAAAAAGGCTGACCGGAAACCGGTCAGCCTTTTTAATAACAAGTACTTCGATTAATGCTTTTTAGCAGGGGTTCCTAAGTGAACACCTTCACCATAGGCTTCAGCAACAGCTTCCATTACCGCTTCGGACAAGCTTGGGTGTGGGTGAACTGCACTGATGATTTCGTGTCCGGTTGTTTCCAATTCACGAGCAACAACTGCTTCTGCAATCATATCGGTTACGCTGTGACCAATCATATGGCAACCTAACCACTCTCCATATTTTTTGTCGAAAATCACTTTCACAAAACCTTCGGTATGGCCAGAAGCTTGAGCTTTACCGTTAGGCATGAATGGGAATTTACCCACAATAATATCATACCCTTGTTCTTTTGCTGCCTTTTCTGTTAAACCAACCGATGCAATTTCAGGTTTACAATAGGTACAACCCGGAATATTATCATAACGAATTAATTTTGGATTTAATCCGGCTAATTTTTCCACGCAGATAAGGGCTTCGTGAGAAGCTTTATGAGCCAACCAAGGCGCACCGGCTACATCACCAATAGCAAAAATATTTTTTACTGATGTTTCATAAGTGGTTTTATCCACAACGATAGAGCCGCGCTCTGTTTTAACACCAATTTTTTCAAGACCTAAGTTTTCAATGTTACCAACCACGCCAACAGCAGAAAGAACCACATCTGTTTCGATTACTTCTGTTCCTTTTGGAGTTTTTACGGTTACATGAACTACATTACCTTTTTTCTCTACTTTTTCAACCGTGCTTTCCAAGAGGATATTCATTCCTGCACGTTTGTAAATTTTTCCGAGTTCCTTACCAACTTCTTCGTCTTCGATTGGAACTAACGTTTTTTGTAATTCAACAATCGTGATTTCTGTACCTAAAGTGTGATAAAAATAGGCAAACTCAACACCAATTGCGCCAGCACCAACCACTAACATACGTTTGGGTTGTTTTTCTAACTTCATGGCACGCTCTGAATTGATAATGGTTTCGCCATCAAATTTTAAATTAGGAAGCTCACGTGAACGAGCACCTGTAGCTACAATAAAATATGTTGCTTTTACTTTCTCAACTTCTTTGCCATTTCCATCGGTTACGGAAAGTTCGGTTGCAGATGAAAACGCACCGTGACCATAAATCACTTCAATTTTGTTGGCTTTCATCAAGAACTGAATGCCTTTACTTTGCTTATCAGCTACACCACGGCTTCTTTTGATAATTTTCTCGAAATCGGCTTTAATTTCACCAACAGTAAATCCAAAATCTTCAGCGTGTTTTAAATTTTCGAGGGTTTCAGCTGATTTTAAAAGAGCTTTTGTAGGGATACAACCGATGTTAAGACATACACCACCGAGATCTCTTTTTTCAATAATTGCGGTTTTAAAACCAAGTTGTGAGGCACGGATTGCGGCAACATAACCGCCGGGACCCGAACCAATCACACATACGTCAAATTCTTTTGCCATTTTTAGGTTGGTTAGTTAATAGTTTTTAATATTTTACCGGAAGAATGGGGCGAAAATACGGAATATGACGCTCATTTATAAATCGAATGCAGGGCTTTGTACTTCAGACAGACGTAATTAGGTGTTAGATTCTGTGCTAAACTACATAACGGCATGTTTTTTGATTACAAGTGCTTAATATAATTTTGCAACAAGTAGAATTTGTCCGATACTTGAGGCAATTATAGTTAAAAAAGTTTTTTTTAATTTACCGAGCATATTGGAAAAGGGTAGCAACTGAGCCAATAGACTCCTACAACAAACTTAGTCTAATGTATAAAGACAAGCGTCAATTACTGATTTTACTGGTTTTGAATCTGATTTTGGGTCTTGCTCTATTAATCGGTATCCAAAAAACAATTCATATTCTAGATTTTATTTCGGGTATCACTATTTCATCATTTGTTGAACTTAAAGAGGTAATTTCAACTTATGTTTTGAAGTTTTTAAGTGAGGATATCAAATTTATTGCGGGCGTATTATTTGGCTTCGGAATCGTGACTTACGATATTGTTGTGTTTTTTCAGTGGTTTAATTCCTTCAAATTCACAACTAAAAAATCGTGCTCTTCTTGCAACAAGAAAATTATTCGCGAGCAACGTAATACAGCCGACCGTTTAATTTCAACCTTAATTCCTGTGCATCGCTATCGTTGCGTCGGTTGTGGACAAGAATATCTGAAAGTTCATAAACACCACCGACATGAACACGAAGTGGTTGTTACTCCACTTGAAACAGAAAAAATTAAAGCCTAAAAAAAGCCGCAAATTGCGGCTTTTTTTATAATACACATCTGTGGCACTACGGCTCTTCGGTAATTAAAAAACGCCAGAAAACATTACAAGTCTTTCGTCATAAATTCCATGGGTGGCTCGCCTTCTTTAAAGCCTGCCCGCAAATAAAGATTTTTTGCACGGTTATCGTCTCTAACTTCTAGGGTTACTTTACACGCTCCACGCTTTTGGGCTTCATTGGCAACAGCATTCAATAAAGATAGACCAACTCCGAGACCCCGTGTTTCAGGTAACACGGCTATGTCATGAATATTGATTAATGATTGGGCTTTAAATGTAGAATACCCTGTAAAACAATTAGCCAAACCTACCGGTTTTTCATCCCAAAAAGCTAAAACTGTAAAAGCGCCGTGAATTGTTGGTAAATCGTGAAGAACTTGATTCAAAATAGCATCTCCCAACGATTTTCCTCCTCCCATAGGATCTTTTGCATAGGCATCTAACAGTAATTTAATTGCTTGTTGGTCGGCAGGGTTTGTATAATCAGCTAAACGAATTTGTAAAGTAGATTTCATGGTACGAATTGCTTGGTTTATTAGTGCGCACGGTTTTGGTCATGCTTCTAGAAGTACAGCTTTAATGGAGGCACTTACGGAGCGCTTAAAGAATATTGAAATTTTAATCGTTTCTGAAATTCCGGAGTGGTTTTTTGAGCAAAACGCGTTGCCGCTACACTTTTTTAAGACCAAAACAGACGTTGGCTTTATTCAAAAAGATGCTTTTTATGAAGATGTTCAGGCAACACTTGAACACTTGCGTGCTTTTTATTTTAATACACATTCACGTTTTCATTCTTGGGATGAGCACATTTTACCCTTCAAGCCCGATTTTGTTGTAGCGGATATCTGTCCGGCAGCACTTGATTACGCTCACTCACGAGGAATCCCATCCATTTTGGTCGAAAACTTTACCTGGAATTGGTTATATGAATTTTATCATGAATTTGAACGTGATTTTGAGCCCATCAATCACTATTTGGAACAATGCTGGGAAAAAGCAGATATACATCTTCGTATGGAGCCAATTTGTGGGGAAACTACTGGTAAAGCTATCGTTCTTCCACCCGTTTCCCGACAAACACATTGGCAAAAAGCGGGTTTGAGTTTAAGTTTGGGCAAACAACAGGTATTGAATGCCTTAGAGCTTAATCCATCAAAAAAAATAATGCTCCTTACGATGGGCGGTGTTCCCATGAAATTTGATTTTTATGACGAACTGAAGCGCTTCAAACACATGCAGTTTATTATTCCCGGCGCGCATCAACATCAAAAATTTGAAGATAATTTGCGCATTTTAACGCATCATTCCACCTTCTATCATCCTGATTTGGTTGCCATTTCTGATGCTGTATTGGCAAAAGTGGGTTATTCAACAATCGCCGAAGTACATAATGCCGCAAAACGATTAGGATTTGTGCCTCGTGAACATTTTCGCGAAACCGCTCCATTGGTTCAATTTATCGAAGAACGAATGTCGGGCATGCAAATTCATCATCAAGAGCTTAGTTCAGGGTATTGGCTTAACCGCTTAGATGAACTTTTAGCTCTTCCTGAACCTGAAAATCCCGGAGTTAACGGCGCGGATGTGTTTGCTGAACACTTGTTTTCTTCGTTTCTAAACCATTG
>CAZIQX010000203.1:0-6124 GCA_964541325.1 uncultured Chitinophagales bacterium
GTTTGTGTTTGGTATCTTTCCCGATTGAATTCGATAACCTTTTGTAGCAAAACTGTGCAATATATTACTGTTAAAGGCGCCCGCGAACACAACCTTAAAAACTTCGATATTAACATACCTCGCGACCAATTTGTGGTGATTACCGGACTTTCCGGCTCCGGAAAATCATCCTTAGCATTTGATACCATTTATGCGGAAGGTCAACGCCGATTTATGGAATCCCTTTCGGCTTATGCGCGTCAGTTTTTGGGCATGATGGAGCGTCCGGAGGTTGATTTCATTGACGGATTATCACCAGTAATCTCCATAGATCAAAAAACCACATCACGTAATCCACGATCAACGGTTGGTACGGTTACCGAAATTTATGATTTTATGCGCTTGTTATTTGCCCGAGTAGCAACGCCTTACAGTTATTTAAGTGGGCGAAAAATGGAAAAGCAAACCACCGATCAAGTGGTAGATTCCATATTAAGTTTACCGGAAGGAACCAAAGCGTATTGCTTGGCGCCCGTGGTTCGTGGTCGTAAAGGTCATTATCGCGAATTATTCGAGCAAACGATGAAACAGGGATTTATTCGTGTTCGGGTTGATGGTGAATTTCTGGAATTGGAAAAAAATATGCAGGTTGATCGCTATAAAACCCACAATATTGAAGTGGTGGTCGATCGGTTTGTAATCTCTGAAAACTCTCGCGCACGTATTGCACAAAGTGTTCAAATGGCACTTGAGATGGCAGATGGAAATGTGATTCTCGCCATTCAGGAAAAAGGGAATACGTTTCGAGATCAAGTCTATTCCCAAAAACTGTTCGATCCGGAAACCGGTTTAGGTTACGAAGACCCTGCTCCAAATTTATTTTCATTTAATTCGCCTTTTGGCGCTTGTTCTACTTGTGATGGAATCGGTTATCATTATGACGCAGACATGAGTAAAATTGTGCCTAACGAGGAACAAAGTTTGGCAGAAGGTGCTATTCGTTATTTAGGTCCGGCTAAAGGAACATTCGTTTTTAAACAATTGGAAGCCATACTAAAAGAATTTCAATGTGTTTTAGAAACCCCTTACAAACATATTCCGGAGGAAGCCAGGAAAATTATTTTTGAAGGCAGTGGTGATCGAAAATTTAAAGTTGCCTACGATTTTAAAAACAACACGGTGAATTACAATCACACGTTTCCCGGTGTATTTAAGATGATTCGCGATGCTTATGAAACAGGTAAAGCCAAAGAAAAAGAAAAAGCTCAGGGTTTCATGGATAAAGTCTTGTGCAGAGAGTGTAATGGCGGGCGCCTGAATAAAGAAGCTCTTTCCTACAAACTCGATGCTTATACAATTCACGATCTAGTGAAAATGGATATCGCCGAGCTGAGACATGCAATCGGAAATTTAAAATTGACTGAGCGTCAACAATTGATTGGGCACCAAGTTCTTAAGGAAATTCGTGACCGTTTAGACTTTTTACTCAATGTAGGATTGAATTACCTGAGTTTAAATCGTGAAGCTCAAACCTTGAGTGGTGGTGAGGCACAACGGATTCGATTGGCAACCCAAATTGGTACTCAACTTGTTGGAGTGCTGTATATTTTAGATGAACCAAGTATCGGATTGCATCAACGCGATAATATTAAGCTTATTCGTTCGCTTGAAACGCTTCGTGACTTGGGTAACTCTGTATTAGTGGTTGAACACGACCGTGAAACTATCGAACATGCCGATTGGGTTATTGATATGGGACCCGGTGCCGGCTTGTATGGTGGTGAAATTGTTTCGCAGGGCAAACCGCATGAGCTCGACGCACAATCAACCACGGCAAAATATTTGCGTGATGAACTCACGGTACCGATTCCTTCAAGCCCGAGAAAAGGCTCTGGAAAAAGCCTCAAACTCATTGGAGCAAAAGGGCATAACCTAAAAAACGTGGATTTGGAAATCCCGTTAGGTAAATTTATTTGCGTGACCGGTGTAAGTGGAAGCGGAAAAAGTTCACTGATCAATCAAACTTTAGTACCGATTTTATCCAATCATTTTTATAACTCAAAAACTCCTGCACTTCCTTACGAATCCATAGAAGGGTTAGATTTAATTGATAAGGTGATTTCAGTAGATCAAAGTCCGATTGGAAGAACTCCACGTTCAAATCCGGGTACTTACACCAAATTATTCGACCACATCCGAAATTTATTTGCAGAATTACCTGAAGCTAAAATTCGAGGGTACGATCGTGGGCGTTTCTCATTCAATGTAAAAGGAGGCCGATGTGAAGCTTGCGGTGGCGATGGAATGCGCAAAATTGAAATGAACTTTCTCCCCGATGTGTATGTGCCCTGTGAAACATGCAAGGGTAAACGGTATAATCGCGAAACGTTGCAAATTTATTACAAAGGCAAAAACATTTCCGATGTGCTTGATATGCAAATCTCTGAAGCGGTTCATTTTTTTGAAGCAGTTCCACCAATCAAGCGAATATTGGAAACCTTAGACGCAGTGGGACTAGGATATCTTACTATTGGGCAAAGTAGTACGACCATATCAGGCGGAGAAGCTCAGCGTGTAAAATTAGCCAAAGAACTTAGTAAAATCGGAACCGGTGATACCATTTACATCATGGATGAACCAACAACAGGATTGCATTTTCAGGATGTGAAAGTGTTAGTGGATGTTATCCACCGTTTAACCGACAAAGGAAATACCGTTGTGGTTATTGAACATAATCTTGATTTGATCAAGGCAGCGGATTGGGTTATTGATATAGGACCGGAGGGTGGAAAAAACGGGGGAAAAATAGTTGCTATTGGTACACCGAAAGAAGTAGCCGAAAAATTCGACACGCCAACAGCGCAGTTTTTAAAGAAGGAATTGGAGCGGGTTAAGGTTTAACTTAACTTGCATTTTAAAATGTATTAGTGTTGATTTGATGAATGGAAACAATGATTCAAATTCATATTGAAAAACTCCCTGAAGGAGTTTATTTGGCAACATCTGATCAAGTTCAAGGCTTAATTGCTCAAGGAAGAACGTTATCAGAAACAATAGAAATTGCCAGAGATGTTGCAAAGAAATTATTAGAAGCACAGGAAGAAATACACGTTGAACAAGTAGGTGACAAATTTGACTTTCCGCTTGTTGTTGGAGTTTAAAGAATGGGCATTTTATCAGGATACTCGTACAGAGTTATTGTGAAAAAGCTAAAAAAAATTGGATTTGAATTTCATAGGCAAACCGCTGGAAAGCAAGAGATTTGGTATAACTCTACAATTCATAAATTTACAACTATACCTAATCATCATGGCGATATGCCAGAAGGTGCCCTTAGAGCAATTGTAAAACAGGCCAACATTTCATCTCAAGAGTTTATTTATGCAAAATAAGTTGGATTCAGAGTTTCAGGATGTGAACAAAAATGAGACTCCAGATAACAAAAACACAACCATTGAATACCTTCAAAAACAGTTGTTAGCCGAACAATTATATCAACAAAAAAAAGCGCAATTTGCCTGTATGCGTGGGGAATTCAAAAAAAAAGGCTGATTAAAAAATCAGCCTTTCAAGTTTCGGTTCTAATTCTAGTGAATGACAGCATCAATAATTTCTGCTATTTCTTTATGATGATCCGCACGTGCGTGATCTAAGGGTGTCCAGCCACGATTATCAATTATTTTAGGGTCGGCACCGTGTTCCAATAGAAGTTTGGCGATATCTGTATGATTATTTACAACAGCCCAATATAAAGCTGTTGTTCCCCGATTATCTCTTTGATTTATATCTACGTTATGGTTGAGTAGAACTTTTACGATATCGAGATGTCCGTGTTTTGCGGCTTTGAGAAGTGCTGAGCGGTCGTGTTCGTCTGATTCGTTAAAATTTGCTCCATTAAAGAGCGCTGCACGAACTGTTTCAAGGTCACCGTTTTCAGCTGCGTTAAGAAGTGCTGTTTCCATAGCCAACTCACTTTCTTTGAACTTTGAGTGATTTTGGAGTAAGTTGCTGAAAATTAGAAAGATAACATCAGCAACAAGAACCATTTTGGTTCTTAAAAGAGAGTACAATTTGTCAGGGAAATTGTCAAGTAAAAAATTAAGATAGTTATGTCTTTTATGTATTTTTTTCGATGTATTCGCTTGGAGTACAATGATAAACTTTTTTGAAGATTCTTGAAAAGTACGACGGGTTAGAAAAGCCACAAACAAAAGAGGCTTCACTAAACGACAATTTATTATCCTTAACTAGTTTAATGGTTTCTTCCAATCGGAGACGAATGATATAGGCGTTAAGCTGTTCATTGGGCGAAACATCGACCCATTTGCGATATAAACTCGATTTCGACATATGAAGGGTATCGGCAATAGACTCAACACTAAGCTGAGGGTCGGAAAGGTGACGCAAAATAAGCTCGTCAATTTTAACTTTAAATGGATCGGGTTGTGTGTTAGCAACTTCTGCTAAGGCTTTTGTAACCGATTCTCTTCGAAGGAGTGCTTTAATTTGAGCTTTTAAAATATTATTACTCACCGGTTTGGTTAAATAGGCCTGTGCCCCGGTTTGCAATCCTTCCTGAATAGCTTGTTCAGTATTTTTTGCGGTTAAAAATATGAGTGGAATTTCCGTAAAACCCGGTATTTGGCGTGCTTTTCGGGCAAACTCAAACCCACTCATTTTGGGCATCATTACATCTGAAACAATAACGTCAGGATTAAGATTCGGAAGTTGATGTAAGGCTTCAAAACCGTTTTTAGTAGTGTAAACATGGTATTCAGTTCCCAATAAAGTGGTCATGAAGGTTAAAAATTCAGGATTATCATCAACAATGAGCAAAACTGGTAACCCATCATTTCTTTCGTCGGTAATTTGTTGTGAACGTACTGTTTCCGTAATTAGGGAGGGCGTTTCAAGATTAATCGATAAAATAACATCCGGTAAATGAATCAAAACTTCATGAATACCATCTTTTGTATGTATATCTATCGTTCCATGCATTAATTCCAAATATTTTTTTGCTAATGATAAGCCAATACCGGTGCCCTTCAGGTGTTCGAATTCCTCTGTGTCGTAAAAAAGCTTAAACAATTGGTTAACTTCATGTTCAGTAAGTTGTGGCGCAAAGTTTCGAATACTTACAATCGCTTTACCGGATTCTGTTTTTACATGTACATACAAAGGTTCTTTATTTTTCAGATAAGAAAATGATATCGTTAGAATGTGCGTTAAGATGATATCCCATAATGCCGGGTCTAGTTCAAGTCGAATATGGGATTCTTCAGCAGAGAATTGAATTAAATTCGATTCTTCCGGATGACGACTTGCATAATTATCAATCCATTGTCGGGTAATTTGAGTCAGATTTACCACTTCTTTTTTAAGGGTGAAGCTATCCAGATTAAAACGATATAATTCTAACAGTTTATCAATGAGATTGTAGATGTTTTCTGTGTTTTGTTTTATGCCTACTAATCGTTGTTTTAAATTTTCTGTATTGTCGTTGTCCAATTGTTCTAATATGAGTTCCAACGGACCTTTAATTAACGAAAGTGGAGTTCTAAGTTCGTGGGTAAGCCGAATGAAATATTCAGTTTTAATCGAATCAATCTCTTGTAGTTCAAGTGCTTGTTTTTGAACTACATCTAACGCTTCGAGGGTTTTCTTTCGCTGTGATTCCAATTCTTTAGTGCGTTCAACCACTTTTGCATTAAGTATATCCTGTTTCTTCTTGGCTGAACGAATTATTCCAAAAATAATGAGTGCCACTAAACTGCCTAAAAGACCAAAAAATCCTGACAAAATAAGTGGTGATTCATACCAAAACGGCTGAATATAAATAGGAAAAGAAACACGTACAGGCAACGTTGACGAGGTGTGATTTAACCTGATTTCCAGCGTTTGTAAACCTGATGCAAGATTTGAAACTAAAAACGAATGAGTGTTACCAATATCTCGCCAACTATGGTCTTGTTCTACAATTCTGTAAGAAAAATCCCGATGTTTTCGCTGAAAACTATTTAACAACTGAAATTCTACCGTAAATGTACGTTCCTCTGCCAATAATTCTAGATTTTCTACAACCTTATATCGATTCTTCTGAGTAATTACGTGCACATCGGAAAATGCTAAAGTTAGTGATGCCTCT
>CAZIQX010000204.1:0-6111 GCA_964541325.1 uncultured Chitinophagales bacterium
TCTTGCAGAAAAAGCCATATTCTCCGGAAAAGGCGCAACTGTTGATACAAGCGCTTTAGAAGGACATCAAACCGAGCGCTATTTTTCTGAGGCTCAATCAGGCATTGTGATATCTGTATCACCTGAAAAACTGAACGAAGTGCATGCTCATTTTAACGAAGCTATGATTCCTTTTTATGAGTTAGGAACGGTTGGCGGAACTGAACTTATTGTTGACGAGACTATTCGTTTGCAAGTAAACGACTTGCATCATATTTACGAGTCGGCCATTCCTGATGCCATGAATGCACCCGTTGTAGCGTAATCTACACTACCTGTTCTGTATTAATCCTGAATCAACGTTTGTCAAGCATCACCGCGCATAGTAAAACTGTGCTCGGTGGATGCGAAGCAGGTTGCACTTTTGCTGTCTTATTCGAGCTAAACAACATCGAGAGAAATCTGAAGCTATACATACGGCTGCTCCGTTCATCACCCTCACCATCCAACTCCGGCTGAACTGCTTGAAATTGCTATCATAAAGCAGAATTAGTAAAAGCTTCTAATAAAGTTAGCTTGTAAGAATGGAATTGATATATTCGCCCTAGTTAGGCAGTTCAACCATGTGTATAGTGAAAAAGCTACGGATAAGGTTATTAGGGATTTTGATAGGATTGGGGCTCAATCAGGTACAGGCTCAATCTGCACAAGAATTATTGACTACATATCAATCCCTTTCAAAAAGTCAGCGAGAAGATTCATCAACGATACCTTTATTACTTCAAATCTCTTCTTCTTTTTTTTACAATAAACCCGATACCTCTATTTTATTTGCGAACTATGCTCTCGAATTAGCGCAAAAACATGCTAACATTACCTACCAAGCAGAGGCCATCCGTAATCGAGGAGTTGTAAATTATGTTCAAGGCGACTATGTAGATGCCATTCAAGAATTTGCAGAGTCTGATTCCCTGTTCAAACTAGCTGGAAATAAACGCGGAGAAATGCGCATTGCCAATGTAATGGGGCTCATACATGGGGTTTGGGAAGATCATGAATCAGCCATCAATTACTATACACAAGGGCTTCGATTAGCTGAACAAATTCCGGCTCGAGACTATTATTCAACGCTCTTTTACAACTTAGCGATAACCTATTCAACAGATAATAAACCCGACTCTGCCCTACTTTACTTCAAACAGACGAATCAAATTGCTGCTCAATTCAACGATACGCTTATGTTGATGCGCTCTTTTATGATGATGGGTGATGTAACTACAACACTAGATAAGCCCTTAATTGCTCTCAGCCATTTGGAACAGGCAAAATCACTCATCAAACCGGATAATTTTTGGGACTTAGGCTATTTATATGGAACCTTTGCCCGTACTTACGAAAAAATGGGGTTTTTAAGTCAAGCCCAGAAATATGGTGAACAAGCTTTAGCCATCGAAGAGCAAATTCATGCAAAATGGGAATTGCTAAGAGTGCATAAAATCCTAGCCTCTATCTATGAAAAACAAGGCAAGTTACAAAAATCTGTTTTTCATTTTAAAACGTACGATGCTTATCGCGATAGCTTATTCGATTCCCAAAAGCAACAAACCGTTGCCCGTTTAGGATTAGCGCAAAAAGCCCTGGAAAACGAGCGTCTGTATCACGAAAACATCGAAAAACAGCAAACGGTAGATTTTCAACGATTGGGCATTTTCTTTTTGGGATTATTTCTTACCGGTTTTGTTATTTCATTAATTATAGTGTTGCGTGTCAATAACGAACGCAAAATGTTAAATGAAAAACTGATTCACCAAAATGCAGAATTGGATAAACTAAACGGCCTTAAAAACGAGATTTTATCCATCATTGGTCATGATATGATTAACATGACCACTTCTTTAGGCGGATTTATCAACATGTTTAACATGAAAGAAATTACAGCCGAACAGTTTGCCAGTATCGCACCGGCCTTGGAAGAAAATGTAGAACGCGTGCGGCTCAGTTTTAACAATTTATTCCGTTGGGCAGAATCCCAAAAAGAAGAATTTACCACGCACCCTGAACGTATGGTGCCCCAAAAAGTATTTCAAGAAGTGCTTCATCTGTTTCAACCCATCGCTAAGCGAAAAGAAATTCGTTTAGAAATTCAATGTGAACCGGATATTCAATTCACTTTTGATGAGTATCACCTGGTTTTAATATTGCGCAATTTGGTTCACAATGCGATTAAATTCACTCCAAATGCAGGGCTCATTATCCTGTATGCCCAACATGAACAACAACACATTCGAATTGGAGTTAAAGATAGCGGCTTAGGAATGAGCGAAGAGATACGAACTCAGTTGTTATCGACTGAGGCCAAACGATTTAGTAAACCGGGTGCACGTAATGAAACGGGAACAGGATTGGGTTTAATTGCGAGTAAACGATTTTTAGCACTCAACGGTGCCGAATTACATATTGAGAGTGAAGAAGGAAAAGGTTCTGATTTTTATTTTTATGTGAGTTAAGAAACATCCAAGGATCACTTCTTTTCATAAGTGATTTTGTACCCCGAACCCGCCCATTCAATATTTTTTTTGTAATAAAAGCTTGGAAGTACAAATAACGAGAAGAATGGCAAATAAAAATTTAATATCATCGAATAACGCACATGTTTTTTGAGCTTCATTTTGATGGATTGAGTATAAAAGCTGATTGCATTAATGCCTGCATACAAGAGCCAAAAGATTAAAAAGTAGTTAAGAGATAAGAGCCAACCCAACCAAATAAAGGATAGAACGATATACCCCCAGGTAAAGCCCAAAAATAAGAGCACCGTATAATCAACGCCACCTTCCAATCCACCTCTGAACCAACGGTGTTGCTGTGAAAATAAATGCTTAAAGGAGGGAACAGACACGAGTTCAACGGTTGCGCCTTCACTAACAACGGTTTTTGTTTTGTAACCGGAATCCGTCACCATTTTAAACAAAGCCAAGTCTTCTGCAACGGTGAAATCTACCTTTTCCAATCCCCCACATGCATCATAAATATCTTTTCGGATAGCCATGTTTGGCCCTACACAAATAAACGGCTTGTTGTATCCGGCCATACCCAAATTGAACATTTGGACAAATCCCCACGAAGCACGCTCAATGGAGCTTAATAAATTTCCTCCCCGTACGACTAAAGGCCCGCCAAGCATTCCAATTTCAGGTCCATCGACCTCACTAAGTTGGTCGAGTAACCAATTGGTATGAACTCGCGCATCAGCATCAGTAATAAAAACCCATTCCCCCGTGGCATGTTTCATACCTAATGAAATTCCTCGGGCTTTGGCTTCAAGATGCGTTTCGTAGTCTTTGGTATCCAAATACTGAATTACCTTGTGTTTTTCTGCATACCCTTGAATAATATCAGCCGTTGAATCAGTTGAGCGATCATTGATAAGTACAAGTTGTAATTTTTCAGGAGGATACGACAGGTTTAACAAGGATTCGATGCACTCCCCAATATCCTGTTCTTCATTACGTGCACTTACCAATACCGTAACTTTGGGCAGTTTCGATAATTGTTTATGGGGTTTGGTTTTATTACGCAATACACCAACGGTCAGGAAAGTCATTACCAGCACATAACTTAGTGCTATGCTAAAATAAACGATGGATATTACTTCAATTGTTTCCATAAAAACCCGTCTGAAACGTTTTAAATCTCTTGATCGATAAAAATAACAAGTATTTCAACCGATATTCGCATGTACTAGGCTCTTCTGAACGATTGTACAAAAACGAAAGAATAGCCTAAAAATAAGGTAATATGAAATGGTAAAAATCCGTAACTGAACAATTTTAAATCAACGAGAATGGCTAATACAAAAAACACAGACAGAACAGCCTCAAACCAGGTAACTGTAGGTACTTCGGTTGGAGAATACATTTTGTCTTTCCAGGTAACCGTTTTGTCGATTGCATTGTATTTGGATGTTCTGTGAAAAAACGATTTTTTGTTTAAAAATCCATCCACTAAGGAAACAATAAGAAACATCGGAGTTCCAATCATCAAAATGGCAAAAGGAATAAAGTAGCCAAACATTTCTTTTGTGCGTCCCCAAATGGATGATTGGTACTTTTTCAGGACAAGCCAGGTAAACACAGGCGCAATAAGCACGTTTAGCAAAGAACCGGACACATAAAACAGTACATCTTGCACCAATTCATTGTTTTGCATCATCAACACAATGGGAATACTGGTAATGGCGAATAAGAAAATCCCAATCAATATGATCACATTCAGCATATCGAAAACAGCATGTATTTTAACCATAGGTTTTAAATCTGCTTTCAGAATGGGCCACAACAGCTTTTTAATGATTTGCCCACGACCTTTTGTCCAACGGTATTGTTGTGCTTTAAAGTCAATCATCGTAACCGGAAGTTCAGCGGGTGCAACAGCATCAACATCATACACAATTTTCCAGCCTTTTAACTGTGCACGCAAGCACAAATCGTAGTCCTCTGAAAGGGTCTCGCCCGACCAACCTCCGGCATCATCAATACACGTTTTTCGCCAAATTCCGGCACTTCCATTAAATCGAAGAAAATATCCGGCCATTTCACGTGCTTGTTGTTCCACGATAAAAAAAGCATCATGCAACACCGATTGAGCTCGTGTTAACAAATTATAGGTGCGATTTAAATGCCCCCAACGACCTTGAACAACGCCCACATTTTCTTCCTGAAAGTAGCCAATGGTTTGTTTTAAGAAATCAGGATGGGGACGAAAATCCGCGTCAAAAATGGCAATAAACTCTCCTTTGGCGATCGGAGTTGCTTCCGCTAAGGCACCGGCTTTAAACCCTTGACGATTTTCACGATGGATAACTACTACATCTATACCCTTTTCTTGCCAATATGCCGCTCGTTTTGTGGCAATGTTGAAGGTTTCATCGGTGGAATCGTCGAGAACCTGTATTTCCAACTTATCTGCCGGATAATCGAGTTTTGCACAGGCATCAATTACATGTTCAGCCACATACAATTCATTAAACATGGGAAGCTGTACCGTTACTTTTGGCCAATCCTGTTCAGCATATTGTGGTGCAACCCGTTTATAGGTTTTAATTTTTCTCAGATAGATGAAAAGCAAATGAAACTGCCCAATCGTATAAACTGATACTAAAATAGCACCTAGGGTATAAAGCGCAAGAATAACCTGCGTCCAAAAAGGCTGTTGTAAGATGTTGGTAAGGGTGGTGATTATTTCTGCAAACATGTGTTAGACGAATTTTAGAAGGAGTAACCGGTTCCTAGGTAGATGCCCATTCCCTCTTTTGAAAAACCAATATCAAATTTCATGATGTAATCGGGCGTAAAGATAGACATCACACCACCAAAACCCACAGT
This sequence comes from uncultured Chitinophagales bacterium, assembly GCA_964541325.1. GTDB lineage: Bacteria > Bacteroidota > Rhodothermia > Balneolales > M1805 > M1805. The sequence goes on from CAZIQX010000204.1 coordinate 5,364, forward strand.
AAAAAGATGGGGTTCTGCTAAATTTATTTTGCGATCGTACACCGAACCGCCATCGGCAAACAGGTTTAATCCCAATCGGATATCCTTGTAAGGAATACTCAAAAACCAGGAACGTAATTCCGTTGAATAATTCACGAGGGCATACCCCGTTTCACGCAACCACATATATCCTCTTAAATTATATCCCCCAATAAAAGGCATATACCAAAAAGGAACATCTCCCCAATGATATCCACCCGTTACACGTGAAGCCCAGGTTAAGCTAAATCGGCGACTCGCTACCAAAGGAAAAAAAACGGCACCCCCACCGCCAACACTTCCATGTAATTGTGTTGAAATAAATGGGATACTCGATTTGGCATTAAAACTATATACATACCCTTTTTGTGCCTGAAACTCTGAATTGCGTCGCTCAACCTGAAAACCAATTTCGGTATAAAAGTTACGTGTATAATCATACCCGGCAGGACGTTTTTCTGCCAAATAGGAATACGTTTCTAGTTCAAATGGATTGTGATATACAAATTCCAATGAAATTCTTGTGTCGCTTCGTTGAATAAATTCCCCCAAAAACCAAGGCCAACGAGTTGAGATAAACGTACTGAACGAAAAAGCATTGAACTTATAATATTGGGTGGTATCAAAACGAGTTTTTTCAAATCCTTCACGAACTGTTACCCCCGGAAAGTAATTTCCATACCCTAATCCGGAATTAAATCCGACCGTAGTTCGAACCCCCGTTCCAAAG
>CAZIQX010000205.1:0-282 GCA_964541325.1 uncultured Chitinophagales bacterium
TTAGTTGAAGCCAAAACAAAGCGTGAAAGTAACAGCTGTTGCTACAAGCGGTGCTAAAACTGAATTCGAAACCGTTTGTAGAATCGATACTCCTGTAGAGGTTGATTACTACCGAAACGGTGGAATTTTGCAGACCGTGTTGAGAGGTTTCCTCAAAAACTAAGTGTGTGAAATCCTAGATTTTGAAAGGGTTGCTTCGCAAGAAGTGACCCTTTTTTGTTTGGAGATGGAAGTGGGATGAGCGTGCTGGAAGTACCTATTGTCAAGATGACGCAGGTCAGC
>CAZIQX010000205.1:292-6020 GCA_964541325.1 uncultured Chitinophagales bacterium
GATTTGATCATAAAACGAAAACGAATAACACCAACTCTCTTGCATTTTTTTCTCTCACCTATTACATTCCAAATGAAACACGACTAGCTCGTGTGCAAACAAAACCCAAAACTAAACGATGGTTTTCCGGAACCGAAATTCCGGTCTTCTATCACTACTTGCATTAGCCCTCGTTGAGCCCCGCTCCGAGGGCTTTTTTTTATTCAAAATATTTGATATAGGAACTAAACATACTATATTTTCGTATGAACGGTTCACAGAGCGTATATCATCTCATCATGTCGTCCCCTCAAACGGTTTTTCGTTTACAGGATATCGTGCTTCTTACTCGCGATTCAGATACCATTTCATTGATTAAAAAACTGAACTATCAAGTTAAAAATGGTCGCTTATTGAATCCACGCAAAGGGATATACACGAAATTACAGTTTAATTCAGAAGAGTTAGCTTGTCAGATTGTGAGTCCTTGTTACTTATCGTTTGAATATGTACTACAAAAAGCCGGCATTGTATTTCAGTATGATTCACGTTTTCAGCTTGCGAGTTATTTATCGCGCGAGATTCAAATTGGCTCTTTAAGCTTTGTATTCAAAAAACTTAAACGGGAGATATTACTTAACCCTTTAGGAATCATTCACCATGAAATACGAACTGAAGCTACACCCGAAAGAGCGTTTTTAGACGTGCTTTATTTGAATAAAACCTACTATGTTGATCAGTTTGATAAGCTAAACAAAGATAAACTACTTGAGTTGAGCGCTATCTATGATTCGAAACGGTTAACTAAACAGATAAAAGAGCTAGTATATGGTTGATATCAACAAACATAGAGTAATGATGTTAAGCCTATTGAAGGAAATCTTTTCTGATGTGCTGTTAGCGTCTAAACTAGGTTTCAAAGGTGGAACGGCACTGTATTTCTTCTATGATTTACCCCGATTCTCTGTGGATTTAGATTTCAATTTGTTAGACATCAATTCCTATGATGCTGTGAAAATTCGATTAAAAGAAATGATTCTTAAGTATGGGTTAATCGATACCGAAGCTGACAAAGCAAATTCCTATTTGATTGTACTTGATTATAGAATGCATCAACGAAAATTGAAACTAGAAGTCAACCTTCGCGACTTTAACGATGAATATGAAATCAAAAGTTATATGGGCATAAAAATGCGAGTCATGAAGACTTCGTATTTATTTGCTCATAAATTATGCGCATTAACTGATAGGAACATGCTCGCAAATCGGGATATCTTCGATTGTTGGTTCTTCTTTAAAAATCAATTTCCTATTAAGGCAGAAATCATTCAAAAAAGAATGGAAAATACCATTCAAGAATATCTTGAAACATGTATTCAGTTTCTAGAAAAAGCTCCCAATAGATCCTTGCTCAATGGATTGGGTGAGTTGGTTGATGCATCACAAAAGAATTTCATCAAAACAAGGCTTAAAGACGATCTTATTCAGATGATGAAAATCTACCAAGCATTTCCAATTGTTGAGTGATATTGTTGAGTTAAACTACTCTTGCATTAGCCTTCGTTGAGCCTCGCTCCGAGGGCTTTTTTTATTCACTCCTCACCAATCGCATCGCATCCAACCAAAACTCATTAATTGCACCATTCATATTGGCATTGTGAGGCTTATAACGTAATTCAATTTCGTTTCTGCCCGCTTTCAGCGTTACTTTTACGCGATTCGAAAATCCCCAATTGCTCCATTCGTTTGTGCCACGCTGTGGAAATACCGCAGAACCTTTCCATTCATCATTTACATAAATGGTTCTTATTCCGGCTTTATTTTCTGTATTGATGGGCCCGTTCCCATTGGCATATCGAAAATCCAGCCAATATTCACCGGCATTATTCGGGTAAACCAAAAGTTTAACATCCGAAGTCTGAGTTGAATCAATTCCTAATTTTAAAAAACCAAAACCACGGTAGCCGGTTGCACCATTGCGTTCTCTTGTTCCGTATCGCTCTGATTCAATCCATATTTCAGCAGCCGGTAGAGTTAACGAAATGGGTTCAGAATAAAACGAATGCAATAATGATTCCGTTGCTAATGCACGTACCTGATAATTGGCCACTACAGCTTCACGGCGTGCCGCAAAAGTGGTTGTTTCTACGGTATCAATCGCCAATCCATTTCGGATGATTTCATAAGCAGCGGCATCTTTTACCGAATCCCACTCAAAACCTTTTTGATTCATCCGAACAACAGGGGTTTCCAATGCAAAGAGATTTTCAACCACATGCAAACCGTCATTTCGAAATGGTTGATTATCCATGGTGATTTCAATTTCGTGAACTCCGGAAGTATTAGCCGGAATAAAGGCATCAGTCTGCACTTCTCCATCAATTTTAAATGAGGCAATTCGACTTCCAAATCCATTCACTGTAATAGAAAGAGTTGCATTACGATAGCTGAAATTCGTTACGGTTTTACTTCCGGAAAACGATTGCGGTATAGCCGGTGAAAAACGTAAGCCATTGGGCTCGAATCGCATCCCTAAAAACACGCGATAAATCATTCCCAGATTTCCGGCGACGCTCCATAATTGTCTATCTGAATTTATTTCAGTAGGATAATCGAAGCCATTATCTGCCCGCATATTTTCTTTATTCGTTAGGAATAACGCAGAAGCTCTATAGATCGAAGCTAAACCATGTTCTAATACTCGTTCATTTTTTACATCAGCGGCGGCCCAATTCCACAAAGCTTGCACAAAAGGCCAAATTCCATTGTTGTGATACGCAGGAATGTTTGGAATTTGAGGATAGAGAACGGGAATACCATACTCAACGAGAGGGGTTTTGGCTATCACTTCCCGTTTTTGCGAGGAATCCGCAATATCAAACAACACCGAAAAAATTTCGGCTAAAGCCATCGCCCGTGGAGAAGTCTGCTGATAGGGAGCGCCGTAGGTAAATTGAGCGTAGTATCCGAGTTCGGGCTGCCAAAATCGCTTATGAATTGTTTCTTTGAGGAGCAACGCATACCTCTGATATCTATTTTTCAAAGAATCCTGATTTAAATCACGCGCCATATCACTCAAAATCTGATAAGCTCGTTGATGAACCATGCTGTTGTCAGCGGCTTCTGAGGTGAAAATATCGATAGGTTGCATCCAACGCGGGTACGATTGTTCGCGCCAATCTGCAAAACTTGTTTCTCCATAAATTAACGAGTCCGTAGAAATCACATTTTTTAAATCGTCTTCGGCAGAATTTGCAATCACTGTAAATGCTTCGTTGAGCCAGTTTTTATCGCCGGTAACCGCATAAATTTCCCATGCAGCCAAGCTCCAGGTCATTCGATCGGTTGAAATGGGCCAGCTTCCACCCGTTCCGGTATCTTGAATAATGCGCTCGTTTTTCACTTTGGCGCGAAGACAGGCTTTTGCAGTTTCGGGATCAAGATAAGCTAAGGAAAGCAAAATGGAGTAGCTCATATCGCGCGTCCAAACACCCGACCATTTAGCACCGGTATCCCAGAAACCCTCATCGGTTCGGAGCATTTCTAATTCGTCTAAACTCATGGCATACAGAGCATCTATTATTGGTAAATCAGATGAAAATTGCGGATAGGAGTCAATATTGTTTTTTAATTTCCAAGTGCGCTCGTTGCCTTCAACTTGTATTTCATTTAACGTTAGGGTAAGACTGTAAATTCCATCACCGTCTTCATCTTTCAGTTGATTTTTTGTTCCGGCGAAATCCCAATCCAATGGTGACTTACTTCCTAAAACCGCAATCGAAGAAATTGCTTTTATTTGATTCTCATTCGCTCCTTGATAGAATTTGTTTTTTGTGATTTCTTCAAAAACAGGGTTTAAATCAACCTGAAACGTAACACGAACGTTAGGTTCCAAAAAAGCAGAACGTGTTGCGTTTTCTTCCATATGAATCAATTGTTCACCAAAACGAATCGGGGGAAGAACAACATTTCCGGTGGAATCAGGATACAAACGAATGGTATGATCTACGCCATAGCCCATTTCATTATCTGTTCCATTTAAGGCAAACTTGAATTGTAACTCACGAGGTTCATTGAAATAGTTCGAACGAATTTCCGTTGGAGAAACCACACGTGCTTTATACTCACCTTGCGAAACGGCATAGTTGGTTAATTGATACGTGTCGGATTGATACAGCGTTTTCTCTTCAGGTGGTGGTGTTGAACAAAACGTTATACTCAAACTAAGAGCAAAAAATGCAAATAAGCGTGTTGTTGGCATGGATTCTGGTATCAAATTGAGCCGTTCTTGATTTTCGCACTAAAGGTACAATTATTTTAGGTTGTGATTCGAGCACTAAACGCAATCAACAAGCATTTTGGGTATCAATTTGTAAATCACTCAAATTTCTGTAATCTCCAGGCAATCATTATTCACTTTTGGGTTTATTATTTATGGATTTATCAACCAGAAAAGCTTATTGGCAAAAAAATCTACGTTATGTTTCACTACTGCTCGTCATTTGGTTCTTAGTTTCATACGGAGCCGGAATCCTATTCGTAGAACCACTCAATACCATTCGTTTAGGAGGATTTAAACTAGGCTTTTGGTTCGCTCAACAAGGGTCAATATATGTTTTCATCGTTTTGATTTTTGTATATGTGTATCTGATGAATAAACTCGACCGCGAATTTGATGTAGGTGAGAAATAGGAGATTATGATGGATGTACAAGGCTGGACATTTCTTATCGTGGGACTATCATTTGCATTGTATATCGGCATTGCAATTTGGTCTCGGGCAGGTTCTACCAAAGATTTTTATGTAGCCGGTGGTGGTGTGCCTCCTTTAGCAAACGGAATGGCAACCGCTGCGGATTGGATGTCGGAGGGTTGGGCGTTGCTTATATCGCCATTTTATGTACCACAGCGCCTGCCATTGGAGCTTTTGCAAGAATCAACCTCATCAAAACAGTGTCTGCAATACCGTCGATATCCAAGAGGTGCCGAAGAAGCACATTCCCATTAAACGAAAAGGTGACTCTAAATTCGCTTTATTACCTCAGTGAACGGGAATTTTTAATGTCACCTCATTTTTATTATTAAATAAGTCGAATATTGAATCGGAAGCATTTAGAGCAGGTGAAACTGCATTAATTAATCAAAGTCGAATCGGGTTTAGGAGTGTTCTTACCCATTTCCCGACCTTGACCTCGCCCACCACTGCCATGCATTTGTTCTTCATGTTCATCGAACCATTCCGGTTTTTCAAGCTCATTTTCGAATAGATAAGTTGCCACTTGTTTTAATTGCTCTTCTGTAAATGGAGCCTTTGCCATCATTCCATATTGATTAAGCGCACCGCGCATTATAGCTTTTTCTTTGCTGGGATTAGCCGCAAATGCACTTATTGCATTTATAAAAGCTTCTTTTTGGGGATAAGACATCATGTAACGTTGCTTAACTGATACAAATGGCGGGGCAAGTAAATCGTCATGTGAAGGAGCGTCCGGTTTATGACAACTATAGCAATAAGTAAGTTGCATCTCCACATCTTTGCGTGCAACTGTTATTGAAGTATTGGATTCGTCTTGTTTTTTTGTGGAACTTGTACATGCAGCTACTTGAAAGCAAACCATAAAACCAAAAAGGAATAATCTCATAGATGTTAAAATAATTCGTACATAGATTAGAAAAGCAAATTATACCGGAATACTACTTTAGACCTATTCTAAATATTTTTATTCCTAAGAACAGCTAATAAAGATTAT
>CAZIQX010000206.1:0-1282 GCA_964541325.1 uncultured Chitinophagales bacterium
TGATGTTGGAATGTCCTAAAAGCTTGGAGACCTTGTCAAGGCTTATTCCCTTTGTTAAAGCACGGGTTGCAAAGGTATGACGTGCAATATGCGAACTCAGGTTTTTCTGGAGGTTGATTTTCTTGGCGATAATCTTAAGATTTTTATTGTAATATGCCGTTGCTCTACTAATCGCAGTATCCCAATCTCTAGGATTATATTTGGCTGCGTCTTCCGGTAAAAATGGAAATATAAATGCTTCTTTGTCATCGAAGTTGATGATATACTTCTCAATAATGGATTTTGCTAATTCAGGTAACTTGATAGAGACCTGTGTTTTTGTTTTTTGAGAAGTGTAATGGATATGTGAACCATCATAATCTGCTACTTTTAGTGCTAAGAGATCGGATACTCTGATACCACCGGAATAGCAGGCAAAGACAAACATATCGCGATGTTGCTCTAAACGAGTGCCTGGTGAAAGTTTCAGTTCAATAATTTTGGTTAGCTCTTCTTCTGTAAGAAACTCTCTTTCTGATTTCTCTTGTTTGATTTTATACTTTAGAAATGGATCTAGCGAATAGTCAATTTCATCAAGTTTTTTAGCTTCGTTGAATAATTGCCTTATAAATTTGAAGTTATTACTTATGGTACTAGTCTGATTGTTGAGTTCACTTCTCAGGTAATTCTCATAATCCATTAAAAACGCAGGAGTAATATCTTCGAAACTAAGCTGTTTCCCATTCACATAATCATGAAGCTTTTTAATAATTGCTTTGGATTTATCAAGAGTAGAAATTCTGTTTTCGATTTTCAACTTATCTATAATCGTGTAGGCGAATTTGAAGAAATCAGTTGGAGGTTTGCCTAAAACGGTTTGTTTTAATTTCACTCTTGAGATACTGTTTTCACTGCTTTCCAATTTTAACAGGTCGTTTTCTAGGTCTGCTTTTTTTGCAGTTAGCAAAGCATTCATTCGACTGCTGTTTTTGAGCTTTGGCTTAATTCTTTTATTGACATTATCCCAATCTGTGGGTTTAACATAAATTTGAGTGGAAACATAGGTATATCTTCTGTGTTTCGTGACTCGAAAATATATCGGTGCCGTACCGTCACTTTTAATTTTATCTTCTCTGTAAACTATTGTTACCGTTGACATAATGTAGCATCTTTGTTGATGATTGATTAGCTATTCTAATATAAGGAATAGGTACAACAATAGGTACAACATTTAGTGATTTTTCATGCTTCCTATTGCTTCAAAATGCGTTGAAGAATTATAAAAAATGTTTATATAATGCAA
>CAZIQX010000206.1:1292-6002 GCA_964541325.1 uncultured Chitinophagales bacterium
ATTCACGAAAAAGCCATCAGAAATGATGGCTTTTTTTGTTTTGAGGAAGTACTAAATTCAATACCGCTCAATAATCCCACTTACCAATCGCTTGAAATCTTCTTTGCGTAGCTCGCCTACTTCTTTGATTTCAGCATGATCGAGTTTTACTTTACTTACACCTGTTGCCATGTTAGTTACCAGCGTAATCCCTAAACATTCCATTCCTAGCTTGGTGGCAAAATTCAGTTCCGGCGCGGTCGACATCCCCACAGCATCGCCACCCATTAATCGAAAAGCCCGAATTTCAGCTTTGGTTTCGTAAGAAGGTCCGGTTACATACAAATACGTACCTTGCTGAACAGGAATATTCATTTCAGAGGCGATTTTTTTTGCCAATGCAAGCATAGCATCGGGTTTATAACGTACTAACACCCGTTCTCCAAATGGGTTATAAGGGAAACCGGTATTCACAAAATCATCAATTAACATCAAGTCGCCCACTGAAAAGCGCAAATTAATTCCACCGGCTGCATTAGAAACGAGCATCAATTTGGCGCCAAGTGCATGAGCTATTTTTACAGGAATCACGGTTTTATCGAAATCGTGACCCTCGTAATGATGAAATCGTCCGGAGAATACCAAGACTGTTTTTTTTTGAATGCTTCCAAATGAAAGTGACCCGGAATGACCAACCACCGTAGTTTCAGGCAATCCGGGAAGTTCGTGATAAGGTATAGTCACTTTATTAGTGAGTATATGTTCAAATCCTCCGAGTCCGCTTCCAAGAATAACGGCTGCATCCACTTTTTGGCAGCCCTTTTGGGATAAGATCTGTTTAATTGATGATAAATCGTTTTGAGTCATGTTTTGCTCGCTGTTTCAAGCAGTAAATTCCGCTAATTCAATAAAATTTGAGCAAGATACAAATTCAATACGCATCATTACATGGAAAAACGAAATGAATCTTAAGGTCAGAACGAGAAAAACCACTTTTTAGAGCTTGTTTTTTAGTTGATATACTCATGTAACGCGCACTACTATCCTGCTTTGTTCAACCTATGTTTCGCTAAACTTGATGATAGAAATGAGTAAACGTCCAAGTATTTTCGGATGGGAATGTATGCAGAAAAGGTGGTTTTCATTTTCAGCAAAAGGGATGCGGCGGGCTTGGTAGGGAATGTTGTGGGCGAAAAACGCCCACAACATTCCCTACGGAGCGAGACTTCGCGACCCCAAAGCAGCCCGGCCCGAACGAGCGCAGCGAGTTCGGGTTTGCCCAAATAATAAAAAGGAGATTAAAATTCGGTTTGGAAATGGATTTCCAAAAAATTAAAGACGTCAATTTCCTATATTTCGCCCGAAAAAAGCGGTTCCAGAACGTACTTTCGGGTTTCGTTGTTTAGCCGCAAGATTGAACTTTGAAATTAAAAACTGACTCGTATGAAATTCAGTGTTTGCATAAAACAGGTGCCTGATGTTACCGCACCCATTCAAATTAAAGACGGAAAATTGCATCAAGATGCTGACCGTTTGGTTCTTGATGCCTACTCAGCTTCTGCCGTTGAAGAATCCCTTGTAATAACCGAAAAACATGGTGGTAGTGTGGAAGTGGTTTCCGTAGGACCCGAAAAAGCAAAAGAAACTATTCGTAAGGCATTGGCTATGGGTGCCGAATCTGCTATCCATATTTCCACCGATGAACACGCTGCTTACGACTCGTTAAGTTATGCTAAAATCTTAGCGGCTTACTATAAAAATCAAACGTTTGATGTGATTGCGGTTGGCAAACAAGCTCAGGATTCTGATGCCGGTTTAACCGGTGGTATGTTAGCTGCTTTACTTGACTTACCTTTTGCTACCAATGCTGTTGGACTCGATGCAGACCCTTCCGGAAAAAAAGTGATTGTTAAGCGTCAAGGTGATTCAGGACAGGAAATAATCGAACTCCCTATGCCTTGCGTGGTTACCTGCTCTAACGATATGAACGATCCCAGAATTCCTTCTTTAAAGGGCATTATGGCATCCAAGAAAAAACCGGTTGATACTAAAACCCTCGCTGATTTAGGTTTGGATGCAGCTTCTTTGCAATCTGAAATGAAAACACACATTCTTGGTTATCAGAATTTGCCACAACGTGAACCTGGTAAAAAATTCGAAGGTGAAGCCACCGAATTGGTTGGAACGTTAATGAATGCCTTACAAAACGAAGCTAAAGTACTTTAACCGGTAAAGAATATGTCAACAATTTTAGTATATCTGCCAACTGCCGATGGCAAAATCAAACGTTCGGCACTCGAAGTATTAACTCATGCCAGAAATTTGGCTTCAAAAAATCAGCTAACTCTTGAAGCTTTAGTGATTGATGAACATCCCGCTGCTTTTGTGGACACAGCTGCTCAGTATGGTGCTGCGAAAGTACACACGGTTCAAAATCCCATGTTTAAACAGCATTTGAATGCCCCTTTACTTCAGGCTTTAGAAACTGCAATTAAAGCATCGGGGGCAACCTATTTTGCAACTCCTTCCATGGAGGCAACGAAAGATATTTTAGGGGCACTTGCTGCCAAATTAAATGCCGGTGTTTTACCTGATGTAGCTTCCTTTGACATTGAAAACGGAGCTGTGGTTGCTTTGCGTCCGGTTATGGCTGCGAAAGTGCTTCAAAAAGTAAAAACTACAGGTGATATTATGCTCGTTTCGGTTCGCTCCGGTTCTTATGATGCAATACCTGCGCCTGTTTCTGCTACGGCTAATCCTCTGGCATTTGAACCTGATTCTAATTCCATTAAAGCATTCTTGCGCGAGATTTTAAAAACAGCCGGTACGGGTGTAGATTTATCCGAAGCCAATGTGGTTGTTTCCGGTGGACGCGGTGTTAAAGATGAAGAAGGTCGTAAATTATTGGAAGAATTAGCTTCTTTGATGAATGGTGCTGTGGGTGCTTCTCGTGCCGTAACAGAAAGTGGCCTCTTCCCTGCTACAGCTCAAATTGGTCAGACCGGTAAAGTGGTTTCCCCTGAATTATACTTCGCAGTGGGTATTTCCGGAGCCATTCAGCACGTGGCCGGCATGTCGAACTCAAAAGTTATTGTGGCCATCAATAAAGATGCTGATGCACCGATATTTCAGTACGCTACCTTTGGTTTAGTAGGTGATTTGTATAAAATCATGCCAATCTTAATTGAAGAAGTTAAAAAACTGAAAGCAGCGTAATATTTTCTCTTAGGACTAACAGTCCCGAAAGCCTTCGGGACTGTTAGTCCTGATTTATAGACCTAAACGAAAAATCTCATGGACGATAAATTTGATTGTATCATAGTTGGTGGTGGCATAGCCGGACTTAGTGCCGCACTCACCCTTGCCAAAGCCAATATGCGTTTCTTACTCATCGAGCGCGGTGAATTCAGCGGTGCGAAAAACGTATCCGGAGGCGTTCTTTGGGGAACAGACCTCAACCGACTTGTTCCTAATTATTGGGAGGAAGAAGACGCCGGCTTTGAGCGTTTTATCAAACATCGTCGATTGACCTTTGCCGATCATGAGTCAACTTTTTCGTTGGATTTTAAATCGAATCACTATGATGAACCACCTTATGCCGGATTGGTTGTCTTACGTTCAAAATTCGATAACTGGTTGGCAAGTAAAGTAGAAGAAGCAATTGCCATCAGTGAATTCCCTGATGAAAGTTTTATTGCTACTAACATTTTAGTGGAAGAAATTCTCAAAGAAGACGGTAAAGTAGTTGGCATTCGTGCCGGTGATGAAAAATTCTTTGCCGATTGTGTGATTATTGCAGAAGGCGTGAACAACTTGCTTACACGTCAAATTGGACTTCAAGACAAATACGTTCCCGCTGATTATTTAGCGACCGGTATCAAAGAAGTGATTCGTTTTGATCAAAAAGTGCTAGAAGATCGCTTTCAGCTAAAAGGCTTAGGAGGGATGTCGAACGAGTTCGTGGGCTCGTCGATTACATCCGGAATTGAAGGCGGAGGTTTTTTATACACTAACCGTGATTCAATTTCATTGGGATTGGTATTGAGCATCAAAGATATGCGTGAAAAGCTAAAAGCTTCCGGTAAAAGCATTTACGATGTGTTGAACGACTTCAAAAAACATCCGGTGATTGCCGAAACCATAGAAGGTGGCGAGATTGTTGAATACTCTGCTCACGTTGTTTCTATGGGTGATATGCGCGTGATGCCCAAGGAACTCTATGCCGATGGTGTGATGCTAGCCGGCGAATCTGCAAACTTACTGATGAACTCCGGAAAGGCCATTCAAGGGATGGATTATGCCATGCATTCCGGTATTCTTGCCGCTGAGACCGTAGTAGCAGCCAAAACTAATGGTGATTTTTCAGCTTCTAGTTTAAAATTGTATAAAACTAAACTTGAAAATTCTTACGTATTGAAAGACCTCAAAAATTTACAAGGTGCTGTTCATTTATTGCACGAAAAAACGTTGATGAATGATGTTCCAAATTTAGTGTGTGACTTTGCAAAACAATTTTTCACGATTAAAAATGAACCCACTGAACCAACCCGAAAAATGTTATCACGATCAATCAGTAAACATAGTTCATACCTAGACTTACTGAAAATCGGCATTAAAGGAGCGAAAGCTTTATAGATTTTTTGATTGCTGATTGCTGATTGCTGATTGCTGAAATTACACGCATTAGCTTCATCAAATTCAAAGTAAGATAGTAGTAATTTAACATTCTTT
>CAZIQX010000207.1:0-2753 GCA_964541325.1 uncultured Chitinophagales bacterium
CTGCTAAATAGCGATAGGCCGACTGATTACCCAATTTTTTATCAAAAACCCGTTAATTACCCAATAATCGTGAAAACGAATCATGGCTATCTATGTAGAGGTAATCGGTTTGGGCGGCATAAATATTTCCTATCAAAAAGTCGATTAGTCCATCACCCGTAAAATCTCCCACAGCCAAATTGTTCGAATAATGGGAAATGATACTCACATTGCCTTCGAGGGCGGTATCGTCGTTAAAGGTTCCGTTCTTATTGTGAAATACAACTACGCCCTGAACCTGACCACCGGTTAAGAGTACGATTTCCGGATAGGCGTCATAATCCAAATGATAAAAGCCAATCAAAGGTTCATAAGCCGTTGTTATTACTCGAGCATCAAGCGTAAATTCCTGAGCAAAAACTCCATTCTCATTTTGCTGAAAAAGTGTTATCAATCCCTCTTTTTCGGAATTAAAACCGGAAAGCTGATACACTCCCAAATCCATTTTTCCGTCTAGATTGTAATCACCTGCAAATACATAACTGTTGTTACTCGAGTTTACACTTGAAACGGATAAGCTCGACCCTTGCGTAAAAACCCCGTTTCCATCATTCAAATAAAAAGTAACCTGATTCGGAGTAAACGATAAAACCGCAATATCCACATCCGTATCACCGTCAAAATCGGCGTGAGTCATATGGGAAAAATTCGATACACCCGTATTTACGTAGCTTCCTTCCCAGGAATCAGTACCACCACCGGTAACTTGAACCCGAAAATGGGTGGTGTAGGGCAAAACTTGTGTTCCATCGGTGGATTGATAGGTAGCATCAACCAACAAAGTGATTTTCTCATTAGTAAGCAGATTCACAGATGGATTCAGTACCAAAACACTGTCATTATTTTGTAAGGTGAGTTGATAATCCAGATTTCCGCGAAGGTCAGAAACCAAGTGTATCGTTGACGTAGAAATGCTCGATGGATTAAACTTGCCACTAAAACTCAACTCTATATTATCCGTTGATTTTATGCGATTGTCGTAGGGATTGGGTTTGGTAGCAATTACATGAAGTGGCTTAACAATTTTCATGTCGGCGTTTAGTAACTCTTGCGCCGCTGAACTAAGCGTTTTTACTCCAGTTGTTCCAATGTCTTGAATTTCAACACCAAGTTTAGTTTCAACCGATTGATCATACCGTGCTTCGTAGGAACCGGCTTGTAAGTTTTGAAAGGTAAACAAACCGTAATCTTCAATAGCAGTTGATGCAATCCATGAACCATCTTGATATAAACTAACGGTTCCTCCGGTTACGAATGCTTCATCACGATAAACCTGACCTTGAAAATCACGCTGAACGGCTAGTGTAATTGCAGCAGGCACCGGAACACCCCATTGTTCCGTGGCATCTTTAGCACGAACATAAACGGCCTGACTTCCACTTGGCTGACTTAGCGTAACCAAGGCTTTTCCACTAACCGAAACGGAATCAAATACTCCGGTAGCAGACAAAGCTTCGATATCAAATCCATTTCCGGGCTGCGGAGCTGTACTAGCCGATAAAAAGTACTCCATATCGGTAATTTTGGGTACATCTTCTTTTGATTTTGGGATAAAAACCAGCTGTGATGAATAATTTCCCCATGTATTTTCCGAATCTTTCAGGCGGACAAATAATCGATTAAATCCGGTTTTTAACGCCGAAACAGGAATATCAAATGCTTGACTCACATCGGTTGAAGGAGCATCAAATTCAACCATTGTTCCTTCTCCAAAATTGGGTTTTTCATCCAAAAAATACTCAGCAGATGTAATTTCCGGCTGATTTCTAGGCTCAGGTTGATAGGTAATAAATCGAGCGGGCATTCCCCACGTATTATCGATATCACGAAAGCGAACATAAAATGGATGAAATCCTGATGATTCCGGAGCGTCAATTTCCGTATTACTTATTTGAACCAAACCTGTTTCCGGAGATCCGTTTGCCGTTAATGGTATTCCTGTTCCCGGTTCGCCTAATTCATCATAAAAATATTCGGCGGAATTCACAGGAGAAATTGCACGAATTTCAGGAACGTAAAATAATTGGGATTGATAATTCCCCCAAGCACCGTAGTTATCCTGCAAACGCACAAATGCACAATGAAATCCGGGTTGTAGATTATTGGTTTCTAAATCAATTTCGTAGGTTGAGGAAAACTGTTCGCCACTATTTATGGGGATATCAATGCCTTGACCAAACTCGGTAGGCTCATCAAAAAACAACTCAGCTTTACTAACGGTGTTTTCAACCACTTCGTCAGGTTTATAAAACAATTGACGAGCCGGAACGCCCCACATTCCGTCAGCATCTTGAAAACGCACATAAAACACATGAAATCCAGCTGATAGTGCATCCACATCAATTTCGATATTGGACAACGTAACTCTATCTGCACCAAAAAAAGATACTGGGGTACCATTTCCAACGCCCGGATCGGAATCAAAAAAGTACTCGGCAGCCGACAAGTTCACAGGTGGGGCAAGTTCCTGCGCTTGAAGATTCGTTACCAATGCAACGATTACCGTTATTAACCATACAAAACGACGCATGAGTGGATGCATTAAATCAATGAATAAGGTGAATTAGTTCTTTTTGGACTGACCTGATACGTTCAGAATCACTTTTCCACCGGGAACCATAGTGGGTAAGCTTAAACGAACATTAGTTACAGAAGGAACCACGGAAACACCAACAGCTGTATTCGGAAGAGGTTGTGGCATAGGGTCTAATCCA
>CAZIQX010000207.1:2763-5978 GCA_964541325.1 uncultured Chitinophagales bacterium
AGCCGTTGTTCCATCAAAATCATTACCGGAACCTGAATCAATAGAAGGTGAATTATCCGTTAAGCGAAAGGTAGTTGCGTCAATTCCGGGATTGATATATCGATTTTGAAACGCATCCGGAGTGCCATCACTAGTTAGCGTTAGAACACCTTCAGAAGTATTATCCGTTATGTAATTAACTCCATAATTATTGAAAAACGTATTGTTCTGATAGCTTTGTCCACCTGCAATCGTTGTTCCATAGTTACCATTTGATGGGTGATGAATAATGTTATTGATCACGTTCACAGCACCACCGAAATTGAGCCACTGCTGAATTGTATTATTCACAAAAAAGAAAGAATTAGCTACCATACCACTTGATGTATTATCCACCAAAATCATTTGCTGATTACGCGTATTGTTTAAAAAAACAGAATTTGAAATAACAAACTGATTGGTCGTTTGAATTTCAACCAAATTCGTATTAGCATCCATCGTAAACATAGCATGATAGATTTTTAAACCGGTATTACCCGAAAAAAAAGCATTATTGGTAGCCACAAATTCTACCTCTGCGCCAGTTGACGAGCGAACACGAAACGAATAATTCGTAGCTGTAATCACACTTGAAGTCTTAACACCTTTAATTTTTACACTATCCACAAAGTTGATATCAATGGATTCGCACTCAAATCCACCTAGTACAAAACCATCTAAGTTGGTGTTATTGATGCTGCCACCATTTAATGAAATTGCACCAATTTTGGTGACTAATCCGGTTGCACCATTTGCTCCACCGCCGGCAATCGTTAGTCTCTTACCTGTTGAGGTTAACGAAAATCCATCGTAAGGTTTAGCCGATGGGACAACAAGTATTACATCTCCAGCTGAGGCAGCTGTTATCGCAGCGGGCAAACTGGAAAAATCACCAATTCCATTATCGTTGTTATCTACGATATGAGTAGTTTGAGCAAAAAGCGAACCTGCAAAAAAACAGGCGAACAAAAGTGAGTTGATTGTTTTCATAGTAGTTGTGTTCTGTGCGTTTATGTTTTAAAATCTTAGCGATTAAATGGAACCGGTAATGCAGGAGGCGTTCCATATCCTCCGCCACCACCCGAACCTCCACCTGATCCTGAAGTAAAGTAATAGGCAGCCCCGCCGGCGGCAGCAGCTAGCAATACATACCAAACGGTATTCGAGCTTTTCTTTTTTGTGATAACCGGCTGTGGCTTTGCGGATTGCAAATAAAAATTCAGCGATTTTGAGCCATCTCCTGCTGATAGTGTTATGGATTTGGAATCGTCCTTATAATCTGTTTTTGTAACGCGAATTGTGTACGTATTTGGAGTCAAATCAATACGAAACGTACCGTTTTGGTTAAGTGGACTTGCAATTACTTGACCGGCTTTATCTACGATGATGATATCATATCCTGAAACATTCGATGATATTGCCAATTCAATCGTTTCACGCTTTAAAGTGATATTCATTGGAGTTGGTTGACCCGGAACAACACGTATGGTTTGGGTAACCGTTTGAAAACCGGATTTTTGAATACGAACCGTGTATTCACCTTCTTTTAGTTCGGTAAATGTGGCTACACCTGCTCGAACAGTTCCGTTCAAAACGTTTCCTTCTTGTGGAGTTACAGAAATGGAAGCGCCATCACCATCCGAAACAAAGATTTGCAAAGATCCAAATATATCCCGGTCGAATTGCGGTGGTTCTGAAATATCAATAGAAAAAAAGACCACTTGTTGTTTGTAAAATGTAAGTACTTCATTAAAGCTGAATTCCTTGGATTCAATTTTTAATCGTTTGGATGTGGCATCTTCGGCCCCTAAAAATTCATAGGCAAACTTCAACCTAACTTGACTTCCTTTAATGCGCGAATTAGCACCGTCAAAATAAACTCCATCAATACTGAACGCATTGGAGCGAATCCAATCCAACACGGATTCTTCTTTGATAAATTTTCGAGCATTATCTGATACCGTGAAAACGATTATTCCTTCGTCTTCTTCGAGTTTAGGAACCACCATTTCCGATGAACTAAATTGCGCACTTTTTTCCACAAACGTGATTTTCAGTTTGCCTTTTTTGAGCACATTTTGAGCATGTACTTGCACCACTCCAACTCCCAGATAAAGAATTAGCGCAAATATGCTAAGTAGAATTGATATTCGTTTTTCAGGCATAATCTCAGGGATTTTCAAGTTCAGAAATTGGGGTTTGTAGGGGATTTAACAGCATAATAAGCATGGAGACAGCGTTCGTCTTTCCGGTTGAATCACGCCCTTGTTCGATACGTACCACATGTTCATATCCTAACTTGGGTTGCGTAAAAAGTGCCAATAATCGTGTTTTCTGCTGTGATTCTGAGAGTAAACCTAAACTTGATGTTTCTCCCATTGCAGTCAAAAATTGATGTAAATGCGAAAGTGTTACCGAAACTTGGTCAGACGTTCGATAGGTTAAGGTATCACGAGTCACTATCTTCACTTCTAGCTGTGTTTTAGCTGCATAATCTAACAGCTTAAATTCACCGGATAACCAAACTCTTTCCTCAGGTTCCCAATCGCTTACTTTTGTTTGTAAGCCGGTAATATCATGAGTTGTTTTTTGTGACTCATACGCAGTATGCAAACGAGGAATCGTGGGCGCTTCTAAACTTGCAAACAAATATTCGGCAAAAATATCGGTTTCACTACCAAATAAATCGCGTAACTGCGGATGTATTTCAACATATACTAGCGTATCTGATTGCTCCAGAAAATGAAGCTTACCAAACTGATTTCCAGACTCGTACCGAAACAAAATTTCTTGTTTTTCCCACTTTTCAAGTAATTCCAGGTGAGCTTCACGATCATAAAACAACCGTTGTGAAACCAACTTGAAAGAAGCACGATGTACCAAACTCCACAAGTACTCCTCAAACTGATTATCCAAAGCCCATAATAACATACCTGCCAATTGTTTTTCTACGCTTCTATCGGAGTTTAATTGAGCGTTTTCAGCTTCAAACAACCATTCTACAGCATACACCTCTCCGCTGATTCGCTTGTGCAAGACATATTTCTTTTGATGATGCAAGGCTTTTACTACCTCAGAACCAGGTATGATAGTGGGGATAAATGCTGAATTCTTCTCCAATAAAGTTGATGCACGCCATTTTGAATAGGCATCAGAAAACACGGAAATCTGTGCTGTTGTCGGCAAAACCGACAGAA
>CAZIQX010000208.1:0-5139 GCA_964541325.1 uncultured Chitinophagales bacterium
CTTAACCTTTCTTCTGTCCAGTTTAACGGGGGCTATAACAATAACAATTACTACTGAATACTGAATACTGAATACTCTAAACCTTTATACCTTTTCTAAATCCTGTATCTTTGAAACATGAAACACCTAGCCATTGAACTATACACGCCCGAATTTTGGAACGATTACGAACTCCTCGACTGTGGAAATTTTGAGAAATTAGAACGATTTGGTGATTTCGTTTTTCGCCGACCTGAACCGCAAGCTGTTTGGGACAAAGTATGGTCAGAACAAGAATGGCAAAAATTAGCTCATGCTCGTTTCGAAGGTGATTCACCCACAACCGGGAAATGGATAAAATATAAACCTGTCCCCGACCGTTGGGAAATCCGCTATCAGTCCAAGTTAGTTGATTTTAAAATGCGCTTGGCAACAACGGCATTTAAACACGTTGGGCTTTTCCCCGAACAAGCAACCAATTGGGAATTTATTGCCGAATCGGTTAAACAAATAAAAGGTGAAGAACCCAAAGTTTTAAACTTATTTGCCTACACAGGTGGAGCAAGTTTGGTTGCCCGAAACGCAGGTGCATTTACCACCCACGTTGACTCCATTAAACAAGTAGTAACCTGGGCCAACGAAAACGCTGAACTCAATGCCTTTGATAAAATCCGTTGGATGGTGGAAGACGCCGTAAAGTTTGTAAAACGCGAAATCCGTCGCGGAAACACCTATCACGGAATTATCTTAGACCCACCGGCTTATGGTCATGGTCCCAAAGGAGAAAAGTGGAAGCTTGAAGATCAGATTCTGGAAATGATGAAAGATGTGGCTCAACTCCTTGACCCCAAGCAACATTTCTTAGTGTTAAACACCTATTCGTTAGGTTTTTCTTCTTTGATAGTAAAAAATCTGCTTGACCAAACCATGCAAAAAGAAGCAAAAAAAATGATTGGAGAAGTTGTACTTCAAGCAAAATCAGGAGTGATTTTGCCATTAGGTGTGGTTGGCCGGGTTAAAAAATAAGGTTTCACTAAAAACGTTACCCAACGGAAAAACTTCTATAACCCACCCAAAAGTTCTTCTTGAATAGACTCCAATTCCTCAAATGAATCAGTTTTAATCACAACCGTAACGTGATTGTGCGAAACCTGCCGCCAAACAATGGCCTTATTCTGCAAACGAGTTGAAAGTAAAGGCGGGTTTTCAGTTGGAATGCGAATCACTCTTGCCTGATTAGTCGACGCTTTTGCACACGAATAAGCCAACTCCTGCGGCTGAGTCATTTCCATTTTTGCCCACTCACGCCATAAATTAATCCCACTCGAAGCTTCCACCAACTCGGCCACATAATGTCCACTAACCTTTCCCGACGACTGAATAAAGTAAAACTGCCCATCCTGATGTGAGTGAATAAACTCATTACTTGAAACGCCATATTTCAATCCCATCGATTGTAACACATTGGCATTGAGCTTTAACAATTGTTTTTCCACTTTAGAACCCGAAGGTATGGTTGAAAGTGTAAATATTCCGCCTTCTTGTTGAACCTCCATAAAAGGTCGGCCAAATTTATGAACAGCGGTAAATTGCACATGATGGTCATAAACAATCGAATCCACCTGATAAATATCACCCGGAATAAACCGTTCAAGTAAATAAAAAGACTGTTCATCCCCTAATTCCAAAATCCGATTCCACAAGTCTTCTTGAGTAGTCATTTTTTGGTATTTCTCAGAGGCATCTTTAAAACGAGGTTTTAAAATCCAGGGTGGAGTTACAATCGAAGTAAAGGCTTTTATCCGTTCATAATTCAGTACATGAACATACTCAGGTACCAAAATATCGTCTTCTTCGGCTTTATCGCGCATGGCTAACTTATCTCGAAAGTAGCGCATACGAGTTTCACCCATCCCTGAAACTCGCAAATGTTCGCGTAACGCAGATGCTTTTTCTACATCATAGTCATCCAAAGGTACAATTTTATCAAAATGAACGGTACGAGCTAAATAACTTACTCCTTTTATCAGATTGGGGATATTCCAGGTATCTTCACGCTCATCAACAAAAAAAATGTCCGCTAATAGTTCACGAGGCCAAGGTTTTTCCTGGTTTGCTATATCGGTTATCAAATAAATAGTACAACCTAAATGATGCGCTTCTTTCAAAAAATCCAAACCTTTAAATCGGCTTGCAATACATAAAAGTGTAAGTGGACGATACGTTGGGGTCACAATTTGCCTTTTCGTTTAAAACCAACGAATAATAAGCTCTTTTTTTGAATTCCTGAAAGTTTGAGCGTTTCTTCATCTGATTCGTTAATGAAGTTTTTGTATTATACCCGCTCAAGGTTGGTCTTATGCAAGAATTTCCCTTTTCATTACCCAAATCATTACAAAGTTACATCGAGCTTTTTCCCGAGCAACGCGAAAAAACTATCGAAAAGTTAGATGCGCATTTAAAAAAACGTGGGTATGATGCCGTTGGTTATTTTTTGATGTCTTGGTTTTACCTTCAGTTAGAAAATCGAGCAAAAGCGCTTGAATTTGCTCTTATGGCTAAAACTTTTGCGCCTGGCAGTCCATTTTTAGAATACTTACATTACTACATGGCGCATCCGCAGGCGTTTGAAGCGGCTGTTCCACAGACCTTATTTCGAGATGGAAAAAAAATTAAACGCACAGCTTCCGTTGCCAACTTTTTAATCGACTTAGAAGGACTAATCAGCAAACTATCTCAAGTTGAAGGCCAAAAAATCACCCTTAAACCAAGTTCTGAGATTGAAGAAGACGTTGATTTAAGCGTTTCAAGTATCAATATTGATGATTTGGCTACTGAAACCTTAGCAGCTATTCACATCAAACAAGGCAACAAAGAAAATGCTGTAGCTATTTATCGCAGACTTATCGAAAAGCAACCTGAGAAAAAAGCGTATTTCGAGCAAAAAATTGCCGAGATTTCTTAATACTACACCTTTTTATCCTTGAACGTACGGATTAAACCGTTTCTCCTGACCTATAGTCGTCTCAGAACCGTGCCCACTCAAAACACGTGTAGAATCGGGTAAAGTGTATAATTTTTCTTTTATAGATTTTTCTAAAATGGCAAAATCGCCCTTATATAAATCTGTACGCCCTATGCTTCCTGCAAAAAGTGTGTCACCGGCAATAAGCACTTGTTCTTGTTTAAAATAAAAGCTGATATGCCCTGGCGAGTGACCCGGAGTAAACAAAGTTTCGCACACAAAACCATTCCATTCAAAAGGCTTGGACTCTTCTAGACTTTGCGGCATCACTGTAATTTCCTGCATGGGAACTCCAAACATCGCCCCTTGTTGATGAGCACGTTGTAGCAAAATCAGCTCTTCTGAATGTAAAAAAACAGGTATCGAAAAGTCGTTAACCAATTGATTTACCGCAAAAACATGATCTAAATGGGCGTGAGTTAGGAAAATAGCTTCTAATGAAAGTTGATATGCACTAAGAAACTGTTTAAAAGCTGTTATTTCGTGGGCATGATAAAATCCGGCGTCGATCAACCATGCCTTAGAATCCTGATAAACAAGATAGGTATTTTGTGAAAACGGATTTACCGTAAAGCAATGAAAATGCATCATTTAACCAAAGACATTTTTCCGGTTAAGCGATGTGTTCCAACCTGAATTTGATAAATATAAATTCCGCTCGACCAATTTTGTCCGTTAATAGTATGTTCGTGAAAACCGGCGCGAACCGGACCCGAACTATTCCAAGTATAAACCACTTGTCCCAACAAATTGAACACCATTATTTTAACAGAATTAGCTTCTGGAATAGCAAACTTGAGCTGAGTTGTTGGGTTAAAAGGATTAGGGAAATTCGGGTAAATCTCAAACTCAGAAGGCACATCCGATAGTTCGGCGTTTTCTTCTTCTTTGGAGTTCACCAAGATGGTATAACGAATAGCTGCTTTTTTAAATCCCTGTTGAGCATACCAAGGATTTTCCTCATCACCATCAATAATGGCCTCAACCGTGTAAAACCAATGTACGGTGTCTTCACGTGCAAGATCAAACACATTTTCTTGTTGAAGAATAAAGGTTAAATCATCATAAAAAATGCGGTAGGAGTTATTATCAGCTGCATCGGCGTATTCCCGAATTACAGGATTTGCTTTTCCCGTTGTGGTTGTATCTTTAACAAGAACAAAACGGTAATCCACAACAGCATTAGGGTTTTCACTCACTAAACTCGACCACTTAAATTCGAAGTAGTCCGTGTCGAGTCCTTCAATATTCATAAAACGATCAGTACCGGTAGTAAGATTAAAAAATGGATCTAATCCTTGACGCACAAACGGTAAATTTCTTGGGCCATTTTCTGCCAATCGGGTGAATAAATTGATTCCGTTAATCCGATTTCTTGCCCTAATGCTCCAATAAATTTCATTTTCTACATTTAGGTTGAGAAATCCATTATTAACTAAATAGGTATTTAATTCCTGATAATTCAGTGAAAAGCGCGGAGAATTGGATGTCTGAATTAAGTTTAGATTTCCACCTCCTGTAAATGCACCTTCATCCGCTGAAAATAATAGCTCATATAAGATTCCTGCTCCGTTTGTATCTGCGGAGGCTTCGCTTTCAAAAGAAATGGTTTGAGTTCTGTCCCCTTCAATTCGGATTACTTCATCAAAACTAGTTAGCAAATCGAACGGTTCAGGGCGTGCAGCAAATTGAAGCGTTAACATGCTTGTGGATTCGATATTCAATTCATCACGTACATAATGGGTTAAGCTTACACTACCGGCTTTATATAATTTAAACCATCGATTGGTCGTAGCTGTATTTCCAACAGGTAAATCCAATGAATCAAGAGTAGGAACCTCTCCACGTTGTTGGGTGGTAATGTAAAGTCGGCTTAAAGCAATTGGTCGAGAGCCTTTTGTACTTGTGATAGCTACGCGAGCGGAATCACCAATCTCAGAAATGCCGGAACCTGCATTTACCACCAACCCTGATGAAGGGGGATTTAATTGCCCGGTATAAAACGTAAGTGCACCGGTTCGAGAACTTCCCCATTTTGTGGTACTAAAAGCACCCGGGGCGGATGCCACTAAGTCGTCAACACCGTAAGGATCTACATCGATTGTGTTGATACTACCCAATTGGAGCACCTGAGT
>CAZIQX010000208.1:5149-5429 GCA_964541325.1 uncultured Chitinophagales bacterium
CTGAGTACCAAAAAAACAGTCTGCATTTGTTCGAGATTCTGCTAAAGCAACAAGCGCCCCACCATTTTGATTACTCACATAAGCGCGTCCCAGATTTCCACCCGCATAAGGAGCTCCCCAAAGTAGATCACGCGTTCCATCAAAGTTATAATCTCCGGTAAAATCAACGGAAAAGCCAAAACCTGCACGGTTAGCATCACCTAAAGTAAACATAGTATGAGCGTTTGCACCTTGAGCTGCATCACCAATTGCAATCGAATCAGCCCATGTTTCACGTCCA
>CAZIQX010000208.1:5439-5813 GCA_964541325.1 uncultured Chitinophagales bacterium
ACCATCACCGTCAGAGCCTACAGATAAGTCATCGAAACCATCATTATTCAAATCATTATGCCTGAATATTTTACCTGCCCACAAGGTATTGGCTGTTCTTCCAAACAAAGTAACAGCGGCATTAGAAAGGGAATAATCGGTTTGATTAAATGGTCCGAAGAACACATATACCGCACCTTGAAGCGTTAAATCGTTGGTATGCTTGGTTGAGCTAATAGCAAAGTCGATATGATCGTCACCATTAACATCACCAATGTATTGTACCGTTGCGCCGAATAGGTCGAATCCAATAGTTCCGGTTATACGAAAGGTTGCATCTGAACCGGTAAACGTGCCACCTAGAGCAATTTCATCAAAATAATATACCCGCCCAG
>CAZIQX010000209.1:0-5758 GCA_964541325.1 uncultured Chitinophagales bacterium
GTTTCGGTTGTCCTGCCGGATTTCACCTTCAAAAACTTTGTGATACGTTTGTGATGCAAACCATTTTAAACCAAATTTTGGAATTACCACAAAACAGGGATTTTTTTTGTCGTGCAAGTACTTAGGAAGAGCTCCAACCACATCCCCTAAGCCACCGGTTTTTGCTGCCGGATAACACTCCATCGAAGCATGAATTAAAAACATAATGTAAAACCTTTTTAAAAAGCCGTCGTTAAGGCTCATCAACCTTTCTTATCTTGGGAAAGTAATAAGGCGAAGTGAATTTCGCTATTGTTAACGTTAAAATTACTCGGAAAACTTACTTATGTCAGTAATAGAAGTAAACGCTGTCGAAAAACGGTATGGGAATTTTACTGCAGTTGACCATGTGTCGTTTCAGGCAAATCCTTCCCGCATTTTCGGCATACTCGGGCCTAATGGAGCCGGAAAAACCTCAACCATACGCATGATTAATAACATAACCGCCCCCGATAGTGGTTCTATTACCATTAAAGGAAAACCTGTTTCGGAAGAATCGCAACGGTTTATAGGGTATTTACCTGAAGAACGCGGTTTATATAAAAAGATGAAAGTGGGCGAACAGCTTCACTATTTATCCCAATTAAAAGGATTAACCCACAAACAAGCCAAAGAGAATGTAGCGTATTGGCTCGAACGATTTGAAGCTTCCACGTGGGTGAATAAAGAAGTGACGGACCTTTCAAAAGGGATGCAACAAAAAATTCAGTTTATTGCAACCATTGCTCATGATCCTGAAATCTGCATTTTTGATGAACCCTTTTCGGGTTTAGACCCTATTAACAGCGAATTGCTGAAAGAAGTTATTATTGAACTTAAAGGCAAAGGGAAGACCATTATTTTCGCTACGCACCGAATGGAACAGGTTGAACAAATGTGCGATGACATTTGTCTGTTTAATAAGGGAAAAGTGATTCTTGCCGGTGAACTTTCCGAGGTAAAGAAATCATTTGGACGAAATACCGTTAATCTCGAATTCAAAGGAGATGGAGATTTTCTGGATAAGCTCAACCATGTTCGCATTAACAATCGCTCAACCAATTTTGCTGAAATTCGATTGTTGGAAGGAGCAGAATCTCAAAAAATTCTAAAAACAGCTATTGAACATGTTGAAGTAGTACGTTTCGAGTTAGTACAGCCAACTTTAAACGAAATATTTATTTCATCGGTACAAGCTGATAACCAAAAGGGAGCTTAAATCATGAATTTGCACAAACTTCGCATTATCATCATGCGCGAATTTATGAGTCGCGCCAAAACCAAGTCGTTTTTACTTTCCACATTGTTAACTCCGCTTTTTATTGTGGCGATCACCATCGTTCCCATCATCATTACAGCTTGGGACGACACCGAAGAGAAAGTAAAAGTTTATGCTGTTATCGACGATTCCGGAAAGTTTGTGAATCGTTTGGTATCCAATTATCCAGAGCGATACGTAGATGCAATGGGCAGCAATCTGGATTCTTTAAAAGCAGACGTTTTTGCAGAAAACCTCGCAGGTATTGTTCTGTTGAATGACGATGTTTACCAAGGAACCGCAGAACCTGAACTGATTTACACTACAGGTGGTCTTTCTGTTTTTGGTGATGTTCGTCGCGAAATTAACAAAGTGTGGTTAGATGCACATCTTGATGCTGAAAATCTTTCACCAGCCTTACAGGAATTGGTTAATAAACGCATTGAATTAAAGACCTCAAAGCTTAGTGAGACCGGTTCAACGAAAGAAGAAAATCAATTCGCAGCATTTGGTTTAGCCTATGTGATGGCTTTTACAATTTACATGGCCTTGTTTGGATATGGGGCAATCATTATGCGAAGTGTTCTTGAAGAAAAGACATCTCGTATTGTGGAAGTCATCATTTCCTCCGTAAAACCAATCGAACTTATGTTTGGTAAGGTGATTGGCGTGGGCATGTTGGGTTTAGTTCAATTGGTATTTTGGATGGTTTTATACTCCGGAATCACCATTATTGCCGCCCCTTTGTATTTGATGATTTCCGGAAAAGGTGGAGCTGAAATGATGGCTTCTGTTCCCGCTGAAGCGCCTCAAATGCCGTTTGTACTTCCTGAATTGGAAATCTCATACATCATTCTCTTCCTTGTGTACTATTTATTGGGTTATGTGATGTATAGTTCTCTTTTTGCTGCTGTAGGTTCTGCTGCGGATGCTGAATCGGATGTTCAACAGTTTATGTTCCCGATTATGATTTTCATCATTATTCCTATGATTTTGTTGAGTAAAGTAGCAACAGATCCCAATTCAACATTTTCCATTGTTAGTTCATTATTTCCTATGTTTTCGCCTATTTTAATGGTCACCCGATTGGGCGTTACGAATGTACCCTGGTGGGAGGTTGGCTTATCCATTGTACTTATGCTGGGAATGACCTTTCTCTTACTTTGGATTGCCGCACGTATTTACCGTATTGGAATTTTGATGTATGGTAAAAAGCCATCTTACAAAGAGTTAGCGAAATGGATAATGTATAAGTAAGAGCGTGAAGTTAGATGCTAGAGGCTTGAAGAAATAGGCTGAAAGTCGAAAGCTGAAAGTCGAAAGCTGAAAGTCGAAAGATGAAAGTCGAAAGTCGAAAGCTGAAAGCTGAAAGTCGAAAGTCGAAAGTCGAAAGTCGAAAGTCGAAAGTCGAAAGTCGAAAGTCGATAGTCGAAAGTCGAAAGTTGAAAGTCGATAGTCGATAGTCGATAGTCGATAGTCTAAAGTCGATAGTCTAAAGCTAGTAGTTTTAGTAAAAAATAAAAGGGTGGAGCTTAAGTGCTTCACCCTTTTTCATTTCACGATCGGTAATTGAAGTGAACTTGATGAAGTTGATTAGTATCACACCAAAAAATCAGGGCGAATTGATGCTTCAATTGATTTCAAGATATAGGAATGCATATTCGGGTTACCGGTTACTATACGCTGACCAAACAAATAATCCGAACCATTTTTCCAATCAGTTACTATTCCTCCGGCTTCCTGAATAATCAAAATACCTGCTGCTACATCCCAAGGCGAAAGTCCATATTCGTAAAAACCGTCAAAGCGACCGGCTGCCACACAGGCTAAATCATAAGCGGTTGAACCCGGACGACGAACGCCTTGAGTTTCATGCATAAATACTTTAAAAAGCTCGAGATAATCATCCACAATACCTAAGTCTTTATATGGAAAACCTGTAGCAAGTAAAGCGTGTTTAGGCTCAGAAATGGAAGAGACGTGAATGGGTCGTCCGTTTAAAAAAGCTCCTTTTCCTTTAACGGCAGTAAACATCTCACTTTTTGATGCTTCTAAAATCAAACCTAACACAGGTTCTTTATTTTCATATAATGCAATGGAAATGCAGTAGGTGGGAAAACCGTGGGCGAAGTTTGTGGTACCATCAATCGGGTCAATAATCCAGGTTCTGTTGTCGGATAATTCCCAGCTTGTGTGCGATTCTTCGGCAAGAAATTCATCATCCGGAAAAGCTCCTGAAATAATTTCCTTGATGAGGACCTCAGAGGCCAGATCTGCTTTCGTTACTAAGTCGTTCTTGCCTTTAAATTCAATGGCTAAGTCTTTGTTTTCTCTATGAAAGGAGCGAAGGAGTTTGGCGGCTTGGTCGGCGGCTTGCATAGCAATATCGAGATTGTGTTCAAGGTCGCCGTAAATACGTATGGGCATCATGGGGTTGTAAACTTAATGAGTTAAAAGGGGTTTTTGTCTTTAGGTAACCAATCCGGGTTTGGATAGAGTTTTTCGTTACTATTTGTGCCTAAAATTTTTGATTTTCGAGCTACTAACGTGATTAGTTCTCGATTTTTTTCGGTTCTTTCTGGAGAATGTGGGAGTGTTTTTACATAATCACTCAAACGATTGCTTTCACGTTCACAGTAGGCAACTTCAAGTGAACGCATGGAAGATTTTGCTTTTTTATACGGCCCAAAAACATCATCCTGATTGGCCCGAAGTAGTTCAATTCCTTTTTCGCTAATGGTGTACCGATCCAACAGAATTTCTCCTAACCATGTTGGAAATGGATGTTCGCGGTTCATGTAAGCCGTTATGGTAATTGGATTTCCGGCCGTAAATTGTTTGATGATATCCTCAAAAAACGTTCGGCACATGTCAGATTCAAAATATTCCGGTTTGATATAGCTCGTTAGAAAAATTAACATGTATTCAGGCTTTTCTTGATCGGCTGTGAAAATCAGCCGAATGAGTTCTTCCTCGTATTTTGGAGCTTTTTTGGGAGTGAAAATGGGACTGAGTTCGGGCACAAATGGGAAATCTTCTCCCGAATCTGTGCTTGTCAATTCATTTGAAAATGATTCATCACCAATCGGAATATCCTGCAAATGAGAGGGGGGAGCGTCCGAAGAAAAAGGAGCAGGATTGAACGTGTCCGTCGTAGGCTGCGGCAAGGATTTCGAACTTTGTTCTCGTTCATCTTTAGCAGCCGTTCTGCGATCAATTTTGTCTTTTCGCTCTTTAGCGATCATCAACAGGTTTAATTCTTGCATCAATGTTCGATCGCCGATAGCTGTAAGTTCATGTAATTCCTGAACTAAAGTTTCTCGTTCAATCGGATCTTTAACCAAAGAAATCAACTGAATAGCGCGTGCAACGGTTTGTTTTTTATATCGTGGATTGTCCCAATCACCTAACTGTGCGGATTGGATCAAATAATGAATAAAATCTACTTCATGTTGACGCTTATATCCCAAAAATCCTTCTTTGCCAAATTGTTTAACAAAGGTATCAGGATCTTCGCCGTCGGGGAGTTTTAGCAAATTAACAGCCAAGCCTTCTTCAAGGGCAATCGGGATAGCTCGATTCATTGCATTTTGTCCGGCCTGATCAGCATCAAAAATAGCCGTTAATTTTTCTCCAAAACGATGCAAAATAGCAACTTGCTGTGGGGTGAGTGCCGTACCAGAAGTAGAAACCACGTTTTTAATGCCGGCTTGGTGCAATTGAAGTACATCCATGTACCCTTCCACTAAAATCGCTTCTTCGTGTTTACGAATCTCATTTTTAGCTACATGAATGCCATATAACGCTTCTGACTTATTATACACCAAGGTTTGCGGCGAGTTGATGTACTTGGCTTGTTTGGCATCACCCATCAAGCGTCCGCCAAATGCAATTACGCGTCCCATCGTGTTGATTATCGGAAACATAACCCGACCTCGAAACGCATCATACGGTTCACGTCCCTGATCCGATTCTTTGAGTAAACCTGCCTGAAATAAATACGTTTCGTTGATTCCGGCACTTTTAGCCGCATTTAATAAACCCTGCCAGGTATCATGCGAATAACCTAACAAATACTCTTTAATAAGTTCACGTTGCAGACCTCGCCGAACTAAATACGCACGGGCCGGACCGGCATCTTCCGATTCCCTTAATTCCTGATGATAATAGGCTGCAGCAAACTTGAGCGCATGAAATACACCTTCTTTTTCTTTACGCCGCGGGTCATCGGTTTCGGCATCATCCTCTGGAATGTAAATATTGTAACGGGAAGCGAGCGCTTTCATCGCCTCGGGGAAACTAACGCCTTCGGTTTCCATCACAAAGTTAAACACATCACCGGCGCGTCCACACCCAAAACATTTGTAAATTCCTAAATGAGGCGAAACATGAAATGAGGGCGATTTTTCATTGTGAAACGGACACAATCCTGTAAAGCCGTTTCCGCTGCGTTTGAGTTTTACCCGGTCGGAAACTACCTCA
>CAZIQX010000210.1:0-1658 GCA_964541325.1 uncultured Chitinophagales bacterium
GGGACACCCACACCCAATATCCCCAAAACAAGAATCACAGAGTAAACCATCATCAGCCCATAAAAATTATCGTATCTTCCTGCATCATATAACCCTAGTTAAATCTAACGCATATGCTCCGTTTCTTAGGAAATCTGTTCTCCACTGTTTTGGGCGTATTTATCGCCTTTTTTATTTTATTTTTCATCATGTTGGGCTTTTTTGCATCACAATCATCCAAGCCTACTCCTTATGTTCGTGATAACACCGTTTTAAGTATCAAACTGGCCGGTTTATTAACGGATCGAGTTACGGATGACCCCTTTCAAGAACTTTTCGAACCCGATGCCCCCAAACTCTCTTTGGAATTGTTGCACACAAACCTTGAAAAAGCCGCTGAAGACTCACGTATTTCAGGTGTATTTTTAGATGTTCGTGGTGTAGCCGGCTCTTGGGCAAACTTGCAGGAAGCTCGAAAACTCCTGGCTCGTTTCAAAGAAAGTGGAAAATTTGTGGTGGCTTACACCGATGATTCAGGATACTCTGAGGCCGGTTATTATCTGGCATCAGTGGCTAATCACGTAGTTGCACCACCGGAAACCTTTTTCGAATTTGATGGATTTTATGTGCAAGGCGAATTTTATAAATCCTTGTTTGATAAAGTAGGTGTAAAACCGGAAATCACTCGTTACGGAAAATATAAATCAGCTATTGAACCTTACATTCGCACCAATTTTTCAGCGGAAAGCCGTGAGCAACTCGATGCCATCTTAGCTACAAACGTTGCTGAGTTCACCGAATCTATCGCCGTGAGTCGAGGTTTATCCCTTCAATCGCTTAACGGATTTATGAATGCCGTTCCTGATATGTCGATAACCAAAGCTGTTGAGCGCAATCTTGTTGATACCCTCCTCTACCCTGATGAGTTTGAGCTGTTTGTAAAAAACTTAGCAGGTGTAAATGAATCAGCAAAACTTAGAACGATAAGCATAAGCAGTTACAACGATGTAAGCCTAAAAGTTGAAAAACCGGAATCTCAAGGCAAAATCGCTGTTATTTACGCTTCAGGAGTCATTGTTCCAACTGCACCTAATCAATTTGATGATAGCGGATACCTCACCTATAAAAAACTAAACAAAGCCTTTGATGCGGCCCTCGATGATGCCGATGTAAAAGCCATTGTTTTGCGTATTGATTCGCCCGGTGGGTCAGGAACAACAGCCGATTTGATGTGGAATACCATTCGTAAAGCCCGTGAGAAAAAACCGGTGATTGCTTCTATGGGCGGAGTGGCTGCATCCGGAGGATATTATATTGCCGTTGCTGCGGATACGATTTTCGCCGAAGAAACTACGATAACCGGTTCTATTGGGGTGTTTTCAACAAAATTTAACCTCGAAACTCTCGCTGAGGATAAAATTGGCATTACCTACGATGAAATAAAATCACATCAACATGCTGATTGGTTCAACCCGTTTAAAGCCTTTACCAAAGAGCAGGACGCTGCCTTTCAAACCATGGTAAATCAGTTTTATGATACGTTCCTAACCCGTATTGAAGCCGGACGACCAATGACCAAAAAAGAAATTGATGCTGTGGGTCAGGGTCGTGTATGGTCAGGTGTGGATGCCAAAGAGGTGGGTTTGGTTGATATGATTGGCGGCTTACATGAAGCGATT
>CAZIQX010000210.1:1668-3325 GCA_964541325.1 uncultured Chitinophagales bacterium
AGGTGCGAATCAAACGGCCGTTTCTGTTTTGGGTTTGGATAAATTGGTTTTACCTAAGGCCTATTTTGAAATGATCGAACACGTGCAGGTGGATAATCGTCGTCCGGTAATTCATGCGCTTTTACCGATGGAAATCAAGATTCGATAAGTTGTTCTTATCTCTTATCCCGCGGACGTATTCGACCATCGACTCACAGTCATTGCATTGACTGTGAGTCGTTTATGTGAGGTTTGTATCACTCATAAGTGTAATCTCACTCACATTCAGGACTCACAGTGCCCAAAGCGCTGTGAGTCCTAGTTTGGGTGTGTCACAGGCGTGAACGCCTGCGGCATAATAGTCACGTAGAATATAACCTTCTAGAAAATCACTACTCAAATAGCCAATGGACGAACTCATCTCTATCATCAATACGAATCGAAGCCTCATTCACATGGGCTTACACGTTCTTGTGCCATTGGTTCTATCCCGTTTTTTTCCCGAATGGAAAAAACTTTTTATCCTCATGATGCTCACCATGTTGGTGGATTTAGATCACCTACTTGCCAATCCCCTTTACGACCCCAATCGTTGTAGTATCGGTTTTCATCCGCTACATTCCTTTTGGGTGCTGCCGGTTTATCCGTTGCTGGCCATCATCAAAAAAACACGATGGATTGGCATTGGATTGGTTATTCATATGCTACTAGACCTCATCGACTGTTGGTGGATGAAATCCATCTAAAAAAAGAAAGCCAATCCGGGGAACAGCTCCGAATTGGCTTTTGCGTTCACTACTGAGTGCAAGTAGTGCTAGGTACACGAAGAATCTTATCCTCGGGAAACGTAATCTAAAAAGGCTTGAGTGTCTTCATGACCGTAATGTTTGGCATAATCACGAGCAGTTAAGCCAACATCATTTTTAACGGTAGGTTTAGCACCTTTTTGAACCAAATATTTAACCATTTTAGTGTGTCCATATTTTGCTGCTAACATCAAGGCTGTTGTACCGGTTGAGTTGGACAGATTGGCATCGGCTTGATTTTCGATTAAAACAAATACGGTTTTAAAATCTCCGGATTTTGCAGCAAGCATTAACGGTGAAAAACCATATTCATCTTGATAATTAACATCTGCGCCGCGGTCAATAGCCTGTTTTACCAATTCAGCTTTACCCAAACGGGCAGCTTCATATAATTCCATTGTTCGTTTTGAGTCGGCAGAACTCAATTGAACCGTTACAAATAAGGCAACGAATAACGTTAAAAGTGTTTTTGAAGTTTTCATAATAGGCTCCGTGTAAGTGTTGTGAGGTTTAACTGGGGGGCAGACTACGCCGAATCAAAAACTTCATCGAAAGAATGTGATGAACAGGATTATCTTGTTGCTAAAAAGCGAATACTCAAAACAAACCGTTATTTTTATTGATGATAGAATAAAAAAAGGATGAGCGGTTCAGACTCATCCTTTTATTGGGGTTGTGCAATGTTTGGAGGTATATGCACACTCACTTTTGGGTTAATTGAGGTCTATGATTAGGTTACTATGATCAATTTCGTTCAATTTCGTGGAGCTTTAACGCAAAAGATTGCATTTTGTTATGCTGATTTTCAATTCCATTGAATAAAATTTGAATGATGGAATCGAAAATAGGTGCCGG
This sequence comes from uncultured Chitinophagales bacterium, assembly GCA_964541325.1. Lineage (GTDB taxonomy): Bacteria > Bacteroidota > Rhodothermia > Balneolales > M1805 > M1805. The sequence goes on from CAZIQX010000210.1 coordinate 3,309, forward strand.
ATGTTTGGGCAGGCCTT
>CAZIQX010000210.1:3335-5722 GCA_964541325.1 uncultured Chitinophagales bacterium
TTTCGAATAGAATCCGGCAATTGAACTAAAAAACGTTCATCCATCAATTGCTGAATACAAGCTGCATACATGGCAACTACCACATCCGTGTTAATTTCTTTGCTGAGATACCCTTCTCGCACACCTTGTTGCACCAATTTGTTAAAACGCAAATAGGCCGCTTCCATTTTATAGTGCTTCAAACTTTCCCACACTTCAGGAAGATTGTCTTGCAAATCAGCTACAAACTCTTGGCTAATCTCAGAAAGTTTATTGCCAATAGTTAACAACATATTTCTGAATTTCTCGGTGAAAGGCTGATCTTCAGCTAAAACAGCATCCACACTTCCTGATAAATCCTTTTTAAAAAATTCAATAACATGAACTAATAAATCGTATTTACCACTAAAAACCGTGTACAGCGTTTTTTTGCTCATGCCTAAACTATCAGCAATCGTATCCATAGTAATAGCACTGTAACCGTTCGCATAAAACTGCTGAGCGGCTGCCTGAACTATTTTATCTTTTATACTGACGTCGGTCATGGAAACTGAATACTACTGTTTGGGTTTCCAAAGATACTGAAACAGAATTCTCTTTTCCATAAAATTCGTTTCTTTTACAAGTTCTATTAACTCCTTATGATTGTAAAAATCGGCTTATTTTGATGTTATAAGCCAATTATCTAATTGAGAAAAATGTAAACCGAACAAACACCCTAACTTCTTTAGGCTAACTTATCGTTTCCGGTTTAGCTTTTTAAGCAAATCTACATTCACACAATTTGATTCATTTGAAAATCATCAAACACAAAAATTCAACTTGTCGGTAACAAATCGCATCTTGTCGAAAATATTTCAGCCCTTTTTGATGTCGGTTTAAGTTTGCATCAAACCTAAACCCAAAGTATCATACTCATATGAAACATCGCATTCTCTTATTTTTCGCTCTTTTTCTTCTAGCAACCGGTTGTTTACCAACCTTACATCCACTCTATCATTTAACAGATTTGGTTTTTAAGCCTGAGTTTCTAGGCAATTGGTACGAAACTTCTACCTCTGAAGGAATGAGTTGGATTGTTCTTCGAAATGATGAATCCGACCTTTCCAAACCTGAGGCCAATATCTATCAAATCCGTATGATTCAAGATCAGGATACGCTCGATTATGCGGGTGGACTCATTCAATTAGGCGAGCATTATTACCTCGACTTATTTCTCCCCAACTATGAAACCGACGCGCCCATGTTTCACGCCCACATGTATCCGGTTCACACGATTTGGCGTTTTGAGTTCCACCAAGACTCCTTAACCATTCGTCCGTTTAACTCAGGTTGGATTCGCGATCTCATTAAAAACAATCAAATACGCATTAAAAGCGAGGAAACGATAAAAGGTCTTTTAATCACTGCCGGAACCGATGAGTTGCAAGCTTTTGTGAAAAAGTACGGCGCAGACGAACGCGTTTATGACAAACCTAAAGTTTTTGTACGATGAACATCAAACGTGCACTATTCATAACCGTTGTCTTTGTGTTGATTTGGGTGCTTCAAGCTTGGCTTTTAGCACCTGAACGAGGCATCATTTCCTTAATTGACTTGATCATTTCCGGATTTCATCTTCCCAGTTATGTAGCCATATTTTTCGCGAGTAAGTATTTGTTTACAAAATCGCTCAACATATCAGTAAAAACGTTGCTTTTCTTAACCTTACTCATTGTTATTACCGGCTTTTCGCTTTTGATAACCAACGAAATTGATTTAGGGACAGACATCAACATCTACTTTGTCTCCCCTTTTTTATGGTATGAGTTAGGGCTGATTCATCTTGTGATAGGATGTATCGGCTTTGGGTTTGGAGGCATACAAGCCGCTTATGCAACTATGCAGCTCGAAAAAGAAGTAGAACGGCTGAAAAAACTAGAAGCACAATCACGAGAAAAAAATCTGATTCAGCATTTACAACCTCATTTCCTGTTTAATGCCTTAAATACGATTTATGCATTAGCCCGAAAGCATCAACCGGAAACACCACAGACGATTTTGGAACTCGCTGATTTACTCCGTTATAGCCTCGATGCCTCAAAAAAAGAACAGGTTAGCCTTGCGGAGGAAATTCATTTTTTGAATGCCTATTGCGATTTTCAACAAAAACGATTGCCACTTCTTACTCGAGTTGAGAAGCATATAGAGATTTCTGACTTTCATGCGATGACGTATCCCTTGCTTTTTCAGCCGATCGTGGAAAATGCATTCAAATACGTGGATTCTTCGCGAGAGGGAGTCATTTCGATTACATGGAAACAAACAGAAAAAGAACTCTACTTTTCGTGTTCAAATCCTATTTCTGAATCGTAGGATGTAACGCTTACTGAAGCCAATCATGCAACCGGTTCGGGTCTTATGTTATT
>CAZIQX010000211.1:0-5587 GCA_964541325.1 uncultured Chitinophagales bacterium
CCTCTTCAGAGCGGCCTCGTCGGCTGCTTCCTCAGATGCACTTTTGTTCCTAAGTCGACTCACATATATAAACAAACAAAATACAAATCCAATTCCGATTTTTTAACTCGATATAGCCCTTGATTATTTGTTAGCCACCAAAAACCAAACCGATCTCTCAAAATTCGATGAACAGAATTATCTTTCATTATTGAAGGATACGTGAAGGCACGAATCTCGGGTTCCTGTTCCATATTCTGTACCCACCGCACCAAACCTTTGTCCTGAGAGGCAAACCAAACCGTATCTTTAGAACTTGCATACACATCACGAATTAAATTACCCACCTCATTTTTTGCAAAAGGTTGAATAAAGTTGGTTTTTTCATCAGCCCACCAAACTCCATGGTAGGAGCTTCCTAGAATAAGTTTATCATCGTACCAGGAAGTGATAACTCGTACAAGTTTTATTGGGTTTCCAAACGAATCGCGAATTTCTTCCGTTTTTGTGAAATCCTGACTCGCAACAACCAATCCTGCAGCACTTCCAATCCAATAGTCGCCTGAATGTTCTTCATAAATAGCTTCAATACTATTATCGGTTTTATTAATAACCGGCTGTTGTTGTAAAACGCGCTCCCATGTATCCGTTTTATTTCGCCAAAGCCCTGTTACCCATATACTTGCTAGAAAATCGCCATTTCTAGTTTGATAAATCGCCCGAATATTTACATCGTCTCGATTAGACGCAGTTAAGGATTCTTTTTTGAGTGTATTTCCATCCCATTTTAATAATCCGGAAGCGATTGTGCCAATCCAAAAATTACCCTTCGTATCAAATTGGAGTGAATAGGGATTTATTTTTAAGGGATTTGTTTTCGGAGGTAAACTGTGAAAACGACTATAATTTAACTTGAATAAACCTCTACCATCAACTGCAATCCACAAGTTCATGTAATCGTCCACTTCAATTCCGGAAATCTTAACGGAATCAGGAGATGTGAAAATGATTTTCCCACGATGATAAATGGAATGATGGCCTACCAACAACTCATTTCCTTGCCATATCGGATGATATTCGTAGAACCCTCCGCCTTGAATCAAGCCTTTGCTTTTGTGAAGAGTATAGCTGCGTTTTTCAGCGTCATAAATGCCAAAATTATAGACCGAACGAACCAAAAATTGCTGATTTTGGTCATCTAAAGGTAAAAATTGATATAAGGTATAATCTAAATACTCGCTTTTAACCAGATTATGATCACTACCGAAATGTAAATAACCTGCTTTAGCAGCTACTAAAACTTCATGTGAACCGGTTAAACTCATCCGAACTCTATAATCTTGTTCAAAAATCGGATCTTGATGGGTGTGAATCAGTCGAATATTGTTATCGGTTACTAAAAATAAACCACGATTAGTCATTGCATAAACGGTGTACGCATCAATAGGCAATACATCGTAGGTGTCATATTTGAAATCTCTATTAAAACTGCGAAATGTATCATCCTTTACCTGAACCGCAAGCCCATAATCTGTTGCAATCCACAAACGACCTTGAGAGTCGGTTTTTAAGCGATGTACTTTCTGCGATGGCAATCCATCTTCCAGTCCCAATCGGTTTGATTTCCCATCTTGAACCCAAATGATACTCTCAGAATCATCGCTGATAAGAATAACTTCTCTATTGTGAAGTTGCATGTTAACTAAATAGTTGCTTACGAAGGCACTATCCGAGTTTGCACGTTTTGCCTTAAAGGAAAATCCATCAAAGAGTAATAAACCGTCATTAGATGTAAAGGCAAATTCACCATTTTTTAAGAGACCAATTCCTGTGATAGATTCAACAGGAAGGCCATTTTCTAGTGAAAAAGCTTCTATCAAAACAGGAGGTTCTGTATCTAGCCGGCTAATTGGGTACGATTGAGCAACTACCTGCTGATTCTGAATAAACAGATCAACAAAAAGACACCCCAAGGTAATCAACCCAACAAAAATGTGTTGTTTAATCATGATTTTGAACGAATTGTGCAAGACAATGAAACGATAGTACAATCATTGGCAATCTACAAATGATTAGTTTTTCGCTACTGTCTGAACACAAACTCAGTAAACTCTCGTGAAAAAAGAGTTCTGAATATGTACATCCCTTAGGCTGTTTATCGAGAGATGGAAAAATTAAAAAGTGTCGCATTATGCGGCACTTTTTAATGACCTAAGACCACTTAGATGAAGGTAAGTTAAATTTGATGAAAGGATGCAACGAATGCTTGAAGTACAGAAAAAATTTTTAATCATCGGTTTGATATTCACCATTGTAGTACTACTCCTCGTATTAACCGGTAATGCACAACCGGCTTCGTTTGAAGTGAATGAATCCAAAATGCAAGTGAATCTTGTTCTGAGTGTTTTATCGGCTGTAACAACCGGAATGGTGTTGTATCAACAGCGAAATTCAGCCAATTAACGATTCATTAAAATTATACCCTGCCAATATGTTTGTTTGTGTTTTAGTTTGGCAGATGTAACCTGACAAATCTATATAATTCAGCAGTTTAAGCTGACAAAACTATCATGAAAAACACTTGGCACAGCGCTTGTCATAGTTGAGTTAAAACATCAACTCTAAAAAGGAGACAACTATGACACTCGTACGTTTTAACCGCGATTTAACACCCACATTTAATAGCATTTTCGATTCATTTTTTGATTCACCAATCGCTGATTTTTTTAGCGATACTGCCGTTATGCGTCAAATTCCAGCTGTGAATATCAAAGAAACCGACGCTGAATTTGTTGTAGAACTGGCTGCACCCGGACTGAAAAAAGAAGACTTTAAAATCAGTCTGGATAAAGATGTTCTCACTATTTCTTCCGAAAAAGAAGCAGAACAAAAAGAAGAAAAAGAAGGATATATGCGTCGTGAGTTTAGCTACAACGCATTCAAGCGTAGTTTCACCCTACCCGAGAAAGCAAATCGTGATGCGATTAAAGCGGGATATGATCACGGAGTTTTAACCATCAACATTCCAAAAGTTGAAGCCAAAGTAGAAACGGCAAAACTCATTGAAATTGCTTAGTACACAAGCAAAAAGAACATACATTTGTTAGACCGAAAAGGCGAGCGTTGAAAGGCTCGCCTTTTTTAATTTCTACTTACAAACTCGTGTTCTTGTTTGAGTTTATGAGATAGCATACACGTTAGTTCAAGTAAACTTTTTTTATTGGAGTGATTGAAATAATCTCAAAACAACTTCTTTCACCTTTCTTTGCTCGTTGTAACCCTACAAAGAAATCAATCAAAGAAAGCCTATCCATTCGTTGATGGCTTACATTTTATCCATTGCTTCTTTACACAGGGCTTCTAAAACCTCTGCGTTTATATCATTTAAGCGCTTTATGTATAGACAGCCTTTACCCATTTTAAATTTCCCCAGCTTTTGTAAGTGGCTTTCAAACTGACTTAAATCACAAGTTAAGTACAACGATATAGCTTGTTTTCTGGGTGAAAAGCCAAGTTGAAACCAATCCAATTCGCGTCCGCTTGCATACTTGAGTTCTACATCGCCGTACCCAATAATACTTGTTCCCCAAAGTTTGGGCTCAGCACCGGTAACGTTTCGCATCAGTGAATCAATATGAAGTAAATCTTCGAATTCCGGATTTGTTGAAAACTGTTGCAGAAAGTCTTCCACTGATTCTTTGGTAGCAGTTGTTTTGTTGTTCGCTTTTGCCATTAAAATAACCGTGTTTTATTATTTAAGCTTAGTTTGATTGAGGTTAAAAAATATTTAGCACGCTTACATAAACCGCTAAATCCCGATTTAGAGCGTTTGTCATCGATAAATCAATGATCAGATTGATTGATATATGTTTAAGATTTCAAAAAAAGCCAGAGACTCATATCTCGCTGCAATGCTAAGAAAGTAAACAAATCACACGTCTTTTTTTCGGTTCTTGATATAATCTTGAAATACAACCCCGCCTAAGTCATTTAAACCTGTAAAATACGCTTTACCGCCATTAGCCTCCGTAAGTTCATGTACAAAATTCTGCAAATAGGGATCACGAGCAATCATAAAGGTGGTTATTTCAATTTTTTCCCGACGACACTTTACCGCTTCATCCAGTACTTTGTTAACAATTTTACGGTCGAGACCAAAACTGTTTTTGTACAATTTTCCGTATTCAAACATTGCTGAGGGTTTCCCATCAGTAATCATGAAAATCTGTTTATTCGAGTGCTTTTTCCGTGATAAAATCGCACGAGCCATTTCAAGTCCGGCTTTGGTATTGGTATGAAAAGGCCCAACTTGCAAATAGGGTAAATCTTTGATAGAAACTTGCCAGGCTTCATCACCAAATGCAATGATATCCAAGCTGTCTTTTGCAAAATTCTTCAAGATGAGTTCGCTTAATGCCAATGCCACTTTTTTGGCAGGAGTGATTCGGTCTTCACCGTATAAAATCATAGAGTGCGAAAGATCAATCATTAAAACCGTGGCAACACCGGTGTAGTGGTCGGTTTCATGCATCATCAAGTCGTCTTCCTGAAGTTCAAAACGCTCTAAATTCGAATGTTTAAGCACATTTAGAAGAGACCCTGTAGTATCCAATTGGGTTAAATCATCCCCAAAATGAAAAGGACGTGTTTCCGGTTGACGTTCCATGCCCCGACCGGTAAAATCGGTTTTATGAGCTCCTGTAATCCCTTTTTTAAGATTTTTGAAAATCTCATCAAACGCATTTTTTCGAAGATTTACCTCTGTTTTTGCTGTGATAATCACTCGATTTTCGTCTTCATTGTACTCAATAAACCCTTGATCCTGCAAATCTTGAATAAACTGAGCCATAGAATAATCGTCTTCAGGTCGAATCAATTTATAATTTCTGTCGAGCTCGTTCAACCATTGCAAAGCTTGAGAAACATCTCCGCCTGAAATCAATAGCAATTGATCAAAAATGTCTTTTAATCGTTGAAAAGGAGATTTATTGGCGTTTGGATCAGGAATAAAATCGGTATATCGAATTTTCATAGTCGTGTAATTTTGCTCAAAAAACGATTATGTGCAAGAAAACATTCAAAAGACTAATAAAGCGATGAAGAAAAAGTATAGTCCATTTCAAGTTAAATTTTGGCTGATGTGAATTTTGCATCATATCCTCAAAAAACAAGGTTGGTCGCTAACATCGTTTTACTTGAAATAGCCGGTAAAATAAAAGTGGATAGCTACATCGGGTCCGTTCGATTGTATCATTTTGTGTAAATTCAGTAGAATTTTTTAGGAGAATCGGAATTCATTTATGGCAATAAGCGCGTCAACGTTTTCAGGAAATTACACCCTGAAATGTGTTCAACATGGACACATCAACTCAGAAAAAGAAACCACAACGTATTGTACCACTTGTGGAAGCGTACTTGAAATTGAATATCACACTCAACCCGATTCTCCGCATCATATTCTGTACCCTGTTTCTCTTGCAAAAGAAGACCCCATACGAACAGCTCCAACCGAATTAAAGCGTTTAGATAAACTTTCTCCTAAGTATGAGGGCAATTTGTGGGCAAAATGCGAGTATCAAAATCCAACAGGTTGCTTTAAGGATCGCGG
>CAZIQX010000212.1:0-3394 GCA_964541325.1 uncultured Chitinophagales bacterium
GCTTGTAACATTACACATCCGGGAGTTGGAAATACTGGAACTGTTCAGTGGACGTTCACAGGTTCCTTAGCTTCGGGGGCTCAAGGAGTTATTACATATGTGGTTTTAATCGAAGAATAAAAATTAAGCGCATCTTTTTACACATTTCTTCCTGATTTCCTCTTTAAATTCCGCCGGCGCAACCGATAATGGGATGTGATAACAAAGGAGATCATTTTAGTGTCGATCGGCGATTTTACACGAATTGCGACAAATACCTTGTCCAATGCTACCCGATTTGAGATTGACCGTAACGCAAAACGGTTGAGCACGGATTTCCTGCGTTTATCAACTGGAAAACGAATAAATCGCGCCGAAGACGACTCCGCTTCTTTCTCCATCTCCGCTAAGTTATCAGCCCGTTTAGCCGCACTCGAACAGGCACAACTCAATGTATCAGACGCTAAAAGCATGCTCGACATCATGGAGCAGAGTTTGTCAAAGATTGCCGATTTACTCAACGATGTCCGTAAATACGTCATTCAAGCCGCAAATGGCGTGTATGGACAAGATGAACGAGGTTTTTTACAGCGTTCTATAAATGGGATTGCAAACGAAATCACCTCGATAATTAATCAAACTACTTACAATAACAAAGATTTACTGGTTGAAGGATTTTCAGCCACCTTTCAGGTTGGTGAGGGTTTATCTGATACGATAAGCTTTTCTGTTGATGAAGATTTAACTGCACAAGATGTTCAGGTGGAAGAGGTGACTTCATTAGGAGTTTTTTCCTCCGCTTCGCCAATTACAACCGCAACCCAACTTAATGATTTGAATGAGTTTTCGGGGATTCAAGCTGGAGATACGTTTGATATCGTTCTGACACGAGGTGATGACTCAACGGTAACAACAAGCAGTACCGGAAACGGTTCAAAAGGTCAGCTATCAACCAATACCATTCAGGATGTAATGAATGCAATAAATGGAACCGGAGACTTCACAGCAACGTTTTCTGCCGCTGATAATGGTCAGATTATCGTTCGTGAAACCGTTGTTACCGAAGGCAATGCATTGGCTGTTAATTTCACCAACTTTGTTGAAGCTCCTAATTTGGATGGGGCAACAGGTTCAATGCCTTTTTCCTTTAATGCGGCATCAGGAACCTTACGAACTAGTTTGACAGGATCAGGTGCAATTACCGGCGCTACAACAATCAATAGTTTAAATCAGTTTAACTTAGTTGAAGGGCAGGATTCACTTTCCATAACCTTGCGTGATAGAGATGGTTCAACCTATGGAGTTACAGTAACATTTAGCGGGGCAGAAGCCACAACTTCAAATGCAACGGTTCAGGATGTTATTAATGCTATAAATGCACAAGTTGGGGCAAAGTTTTCAGCGAGTTTAGTTTCCGGTCAAATTCAAGTAGAAGAATTAAATAAATCGCAGCGCTCATTAAATGCAACGGCAACTTTTATAGAAACCAACACCAATACCGGTGCTGCTTCAGTTTCCAACATCAGTTTTTCACAAACAACCCGAACTATTCGTCAGGATACGGTAGGAGTGATTACATCCGGTACTTTATTAACGGATGCTTCGGTTGGTATTGGAACCGGATTTGATACCGGCGAAAGTTTTGATATTGAATTGCGTGCCAATGACGGTACTATTCAAACGGTTCAATATACCATTGGAAGTCCGGCAGATACGTATCAGGACTTGGCCAACTTTATTACTGCTAATACTAATTTTACTGCCTCTATAGTTGCAGGTGAATTACGCATTACTGAAGATACACTTACCGAAGGAACTTCTTTAAGACTTCAATATTTGAATTATGTAGGCCTTGGGACATTGAACAATCCCGGTTCGGTTTCTACTGGAGATACTATAACAACAGCTAACGGAACGTTTGGTGGAAGTTATACAACGGCAACTCTGCTGAACAATTTGCCCAATTTTACCAACGTTCAAGGTGGCGATACCTTATTAATTCGTCTAACGGATAATTCCGGTGGCACACAAAATGTTAATTTCACCTTTGCAGGTGCAGCAAGTGGCGCTTCAACTTCAACCGTTGCCGATTTGATTAATGCCATAAATGCACAAACTACCTTAAATGCATTTTTTGATAGTGACATCAATGAAATCGTAGTTGAAGATCCATCCAATTTAGGAAGTAGTATTGCTTTAAGCATTTCCAATGCAGATTTCACAGAATTTGCACGCCCATTAAATGGAAGTATTAACTTGAGTTTTACGTATAGTGGCGAGGAAATGACCTCTAACGTATTACAATCGGGAAGTGTGAACGTGAATGCTGCTACTCGATTAACAGATATTGACGGTTGGGGTACCCTAGAAGGCAATGATACCATTCGAATAAATCTGCGAACTCGTGCGGGTGCATCTGCCAATTTTGATTTTATTTTAAATGATGTAGCCTCAGGGGTTACCTCAAACCGAACCGTTGGAGATTTAGTTAATTTCATTGCAGGAAGAAATATCGGGGCTGTGAATTTTAACGCTAGTTTAAGTGGTGGACAAATCATCATTGAAGAAGAAAATTCACCGCAAATTAGTTTAAGTGGATCAAGTGTTTTCACTGAAAATAATATCGATGAAAGCCCTAAAGCATTTACCGATTCACAATTTCAGATTAATCAATTTTTGAGATTGGCATCAGATACCGGTTTGGTTATTGGCTTAGGCTTGATTGATTTTGATTCAGGTACGCCGCTAACACAGCGAACCGCAGGACAGTTACTCCAAAACGTTGATGATTCTATCAACCGAGTGAATAATCAGTTAAACGAAATTGGAATTTTACAGTCACGATTAAGTAACCGGGAAACCTCTTTGCGTCAATCCATCATTTCGAATCAGTCAGCTCGTAGTCGTTTACGTGATACAGATTTTGCAAAAACATATTCGAATTATCTTCGTGCTCAGATTTTGCAACGTTATCAAACCGCATCATTAGCACAAGCAAATCTTGCTCCTGTTTCAGTATTAGGGCTATTATAATGCGCAAACTTGAGTTAGAGGCTCTTTTATTTGATGAGCGTATTCCTTTTATGGAGAGAGCACAACAAGTTTGGAACTTTCAGAACCAAGAAAATGACACGTTTCATCTCTTTTGTTCAATGTTAAAAGTAAACCAAAATGAGTTTCAAAACGCTGCCGAATTTCCTTTATTGCCGATTGCTTCGTTTAAGGAAAAGGAGCTGATTGCCAAAGGGTTTAAAAGCCCAAACAGTTTGTTTTTTCAAAGCAGCGGAACGAGTACAATGCAGCGTTCAAAACATCTTATTCCTGTTCCTGAACTCTATCATCGCGCATCGCAAACCTATTTTTTTGAGCGTTATCCCGAATTGCCGATATACGCCTATGTTCCTTCTTATGTGGA
>CAZIQX010000212.1:3404-5463 GCA_964541325.1 uncultured Chitinophagales bacterium
CCGATGCGATTCAACATATTCCAACTACCAAACCTGTTATGTTATTTGGCGCGGCATTTGGTTTGTTAGAAGCAACAGAAACTCAATCTGTTCGGCTTCATCCCAATTCCATAATTTTAGAAACAGGCGGGATGAAAACTTTTCGTAAGGAACTATCGCGCAAAGACTTACATGTGTTGCTTCAACAGCGATTTGGTCTTGACGAAGCAAATATTCATTCCGAATATGGCATGGCTGAGTTATTGAGTCAGGCTTATAAAACGGGTTATTCGAACCCCTTTTACCCGCCACATTGGATGCAAATCAGCATACGAAATCCACAAAACCCGTTACAAGAAATGCCGTTAGGGGAAGTAGGTCAAGTTGGGATTATTGATTTAGCGAATCTGTATTCTTGCAGTTTTATTTTAACCGAAGATCGGGGATTTGCAACCAATGATGGCGGTTTTGAAGTGTTAGGTCGTTTAGCAGATGCCGAGTTGAGAGGCTGTAATTTTCTATTTGAACGTGACTAGTGCTTTCTTACATTGGCTGCATTATAAAACTGTCGTACAGATAACATGGCATGTTTAGCTTCTCTAAGGCTGCCAAATCCCCCAATATGAATCGTAAAGCCATTGCTCTCGAGAAGCAGTTCAACGGATGCATTGGGGAATTCTTCTTTGATTGATGAAATGACTTTATCTCCGGATGATTTCTGGCGTTTTAGCTCATCAATAGAAATCACGCGATTCACTTCCAAGCTGTAACCAACTAGTTTTTTCTTTACGCCTAGCTTTCGAAGTTCTTCCGGTAGGTCATCTTCTGGTTTTTTATCCTCTTCTCGAATAGCTATATAAGGATTTTCATAATGTGAGCTTGATAATTGATTGAATTTTCGCTCTGCAATCAAGGTGCTATTGGAAATAAAATAAACCCGAACGCCCGATCGAACTGTTATCAGCTGATCACGATTAAAATATGGTTTCTCATCTACTCGCTCCAATTGACCTGCTTGAAACCCGTTGTATCCATCAAAACGATCTGAACCGCTAAAGTACCAATCGCCTTCCAAAAACAACCCAAACTGACGCCACACATTGTACTCAAAACCTAAGCCGGCAGTTGTACTTAATCGCTGAACTTGTCCGGAGTTTTTGCCCGTTTCTGTATCAGCCATGGTATCGAATAGTTGTGCCTCTGAAGAAACATGATACCCTACACCGGCCATCACGTACATACTAAACTTTTTAATGGCATAATTGTACTGAGCCAACAATGAAAAGTCGTACATACTGTTTTTAAAATTCACATTTGCCAATGCTTCCGTAAAGTAAATCACGGTTTGCGTGGCTTTTAAACGAAATGAAAGATTGTATTTCCATGGCATCAATAAACTGCCTGAAATACTGTTGTTGCTGTAATGAGCCATACCTCCTAATAAAGAACCATCGTAAGGCAGAGGTTGAGCAAAAAAACTGTAAAAATCTCCTTGATAAAAAGGCAATCCGTAGGAAATATCAGCCGAAAAGCGCTTGAATAGGGAAGTATTTTCCACGTTTCGTTGCGCAGAAACAGGAACAGACAACCCCCAAAAAAAGGCTGTGATAAGTAAGATTCGTACTTTAAGCATAATTACTGATTATCAGGAAGATATATCAGTGAGTAGGAATCAAAATATATGCCCTGCATGGCTTCGAGTACACGCAATGTTTGTTCGTATGAATCGAATACACCAATTCTTACTTCATAAAACTTTTTGCGTTTCATGATTACAACTTGACGTTCAGGGTCAGCCAATAAATTTTGTTTTTGTGCTTCTTCGATGATTTGTTTGCGAACTCTAGAGGAAGTGATAGGTCCAACAGTTGCAAATACCTGAACATAGTACCCCTCAGGAGCGGAATCGGTTACAAATCCATTCTCTAGAATTTCTTCAGGTATAGCGGATGCTTTGGTTTGAATAACTGGAATCCTCGGGTCCCAATCTAAATTGGAAGGTTCCTTTTCCTCGGGTTCTTAAGTCTCTGCTTTCTTTTGCTTTTGATGTTCTTCAATTTTTTTCAGCTCAGTTTCACGA
>CAZIQX010000213.1:0-4006 GCA_964541325.1 uncultured Chitinophagales bacterium
ACATCATACATCTTACATCATACATCAACAATCAAAAATCCCCTGACCCCTTACTACTTACTACTTACTACTGATACCGAAGGTACCGCGCAGCGCTTACTGAATTCTAAAAAAAATTCCCACTACTCCTTACTCCACTACCCCCTACTCCTACTTTAAACCTTTAAACCTTTAAACCTTTAAACCTTTAAACCTTTTCAAAAATACACCTTTTCATAAAAACAAACGTCTTTCCTCGGTACTCGGCAAACGACATGTTTCTTTCTTACCGAACCAACGATATCTATTTTTTGCTATCCAGGAATACACCACGTCCCGAATCGGTGCAGGAACAATCACAAAAATTGAAAGCAAATTCCATGGGAAACCTAATTTAGCGCATACTTTTAAAGCAGCAGTAGATTTTATAAACACTTGAATACCGTCTTTCAAAATGAAACTATCGTAGTCATTCGAATTGAAATTCTGATCCTTTAAAATTTGCTGACCCCATTCAGATTGTAACGAAGCAAACCGAAAACGACGCTTCTTATCATGTTTGATAATAAAATCCACCGAGGCATTACATAGATTACAAACGCCATCAAAATAAATAATCGAGAACTGAGAGGAGTTTTTCATCCTTCAAAATTAGGAGTTTATGAACACCAAACCAATTCAGGTGGCATTCCTTCCTCCATAAACACGATAGCATGTTGATTAAATTCCACAGCCAGTTGAGTGATTTGAGCTTTGGTTAACCCCAAAACTGCAAAGCTTTTTTCAGCCTCCCATTCCCCACTCGGGTCTGTTCCATAGGCAACAAAACAAGTGCATCCAAAATCTTCCAATTTTTTGGCAAGACTCACATTTCTGGCTTCATTTTCCTCGGCAGGAAGCACTTGTGATAGCGGATTGTAAGCAGTTATTATACCTATCGTAGTTTTATTCATTCTGGGTTTTGCATCAATCAAAACCGTTTCAACGCCATCATTCCAATGAATTTCGTAGCGAGTTTTTTTATAACCTTGAATCGTTTTTAGAATATTCACATCATATTTAGATGCATATCGAAATCGGTCATCAAACAAACCTTTAAACATCAAATCGCTAAAAGGCTCTGAAACATGCGATAAAACCTGACAAACCCATTTATAATCCGCCGGATAAGCCGCTTCCGCCAAGGCACCCGTGATTGAGGCAAGCGTATCAGCATCTCCACCCAAACTCACCGCATTCCGAATAGCTGATTCAATCGACTTCGATTCCAAAATACTTCGAAAAACAGCCGGCATTGTACCCTGTGAACTTTCATCGAACCGATAATCAGGGCGTATTTCTGCCAACGATTTATCTATTAAATACCCATACTTTTGTGCGATTTGTGGAATAATTTCCGTGATTTCTCCCCCTCTGTTCAAATACCAAATAGCCTCAGCAACTGATTTTGCTGCTTTAATGGCTTCAGGATGATTATGAGTACAAACAGTGGCCTTTTCTGCCAATTCAAGCATTCTATCGAGGGGCAGATTTAACCAGCCAATCGCAGAAACACGCATTGGAGCGCCATTTCCATAACTCTCATATGGCTCAAAGGAATCGCTTAACAACCATTCTTTAAAGCGAACGCCATAAGCCCCTTTTGGAGAAGGATACGTGGTTCCCCAGTGTTTGTATGTTTTTGCAAAATCAAGTTGATGCAGCAAGGCATCAAGCGTTGCCAAACTTAAAATACTATCATCAGTAAAGGCAGAACCCTTGGGAATCCACTTAAAGTCGGTTGTTTTGATGGGTTTAAATTCTCTTGAAGAACCCACTATATCCCCTAAAATTGCACCTATCATAAGCGTGTTTCGAAATTAATTCTCAAGTAAAAACCTGTCTAAATCAGTGATTCAATACTACACAAATCCGAGTTGCTGTAGTTTTTTTATTGAATTCTTTTAATGCAAGATACCGTAAATGAGTGTCAGAATGCGACATCAGGAATAAAAAAAGCCTTGTAAGTTTTTATACCACAAGGCTTTATTATTCAGAACGTACCGAAGACGGGACTCGAACCCGTACACCCGAAGGCACACGCACCTGAAACGTGCGCGTCTACCAATTCCGCCACTTCGGCATTCATCAAAAATACGAGGTTTTTAAAAGCGAAAGCAAACGATTCTACGCTTTTGCACGATTTCTTTGAATGGCCAATGCTTCGATAAGTGCTTGTTCGGCTTCATCCAAAGAAAAACCTCTTCGTTCTTTTACAATTCGAGCCGTTTGTATGGCTTTGACGCTATCATAAACTTCTAGTCCTTCATCAGTTAACCATGAAAATGCATCTAAAAATTTAGGCGAAAAGCCTGATAAGGCTACATTGGTGAATGCCCCAAATACAGATCCGGTATTTATTTGAGTATTAATAGCCATTTTACAATGATCGCCCATCATCACCCCTAAAAATTGCAATCCCGTTGAAACACTTTTCCCATCCGGAAACGTCTGAACTCGCACATCACTGTAATTATTCTTCAAATTGGAACAATTCGTATCAGCGCCGAGATTACACCACTCCCCGATGATAGAGTTTCCCAAATAACCACCGTGTGATTTATTAGAATAGGAATGAATGATAGAGGCACTAATTTCCCCGCCAATTTTACAATATTTGCCCACAGAAGTATCTTTGTATAGATGAGCACCCATCTTAATTACAGAATAATCATCCAGAAAAAACGGTCCTCGAATTAAGCTACCGGCCAGAATTTTTGTACTCTTACCAATGTAAATGGGGCCATCATTCGCTACTAAAACTACTCCGGGTTCAATTTCAGCGGATTTATCCATAAAAACAGGATAATTTCCTGTTATTACCACACCATAATGCGTTTGAATCTGACGATTATCCTGAATGCCTAAGTGTTCAAAATCTTCAAACAGTTGCCGCCCATTATTCGACATTAAGTCCCAAACATGATTTAACACGCGTACTTCTTCGCTGAAAACGAGTTTTTTTTTGGAAGGCAATTGATCCAATGACTGATACGAATCATTCGCGATCGTGGTGTGCACGGCAATACTAACACCATCAGTAGTGTATAAGGCATCACCTTCTTGCAGCTCTTGTATGTGATTTACCAAGCCACTTGTGGGAATTACACGAGGGTTCACAGCCCAATACGTGTCCGTTTTTGGGCGCTTCCAATAAAGACTCAGAGGAAAAACTTGTGACGTAAACCATTGAGCTTCAGGGAGAAACGAACGCCACCTGTCTTCCAAAGACATCATACCCATCAATAAGGTTTCAGTGGGACGAGTTTGGGTGAGTGGCGCAAATCGGTACCTATCATTATCATCTACAAAACAAAATCTCATTGTGCGCAACAATTTTAAAGGAGTAAGGTTCTAATCACCGCAAAATATAGGTTTTCTTGGCAATCAGGAAGTGCCTATATTCGGCTCGGCTTCAAAACATGATTAATAGGTACATTATGGAAGCCAAATACATTAGATGAGAGGTACACCAATGCAACTCGTAAAGGGGTATGTCTTGTTTAATACATCAACCCAATAAAATAAACAGGTACATAAAAATATATGTGTGGAATTGTAGGATACATCGGTCAAAGAGAGGCCGCAGATGTTATCATTAAAGGTTTGAAACGTTTGGAATACCGCGGTTACGACTCTGCCGGTATCGCCATCTTGAATGGAAAACTTTCTATTCGTAAAGCAAAAGGCAAAGTAAAACGCCTTGAAGAAATTCTGGCAGATAAACCGGTAGAAGGTACTATTGGGATTGGTCATACCCGTTGGGCTACGCACGGCGAACCGAATGACGTTAATGCGCATCCGCATCAGAGTCAAAACAGACGAATTGTATTGGTACACAATGGGATCATCGAAAATTATACATCCCTGAAAAAAGAGCTCATTCGCAAAGGGTATTCTTTTCAAAGTGAGACCGATACCGAAGTACTTACTCATCTGATCGAAGAAATTCAAAAAGATTTGGAATGTAGTTTTGAACAGGCTGTTC
>CAZIQX010000213.1:4016-5427 GCA_964541325.1 uncultured Chitinophagales bacterium
GTATGCGTTAAAACAAGTAGATGGAACGTACGGACTTGCCATTTTAAATCAGGATGAGCCTGATATGGTGATTGTTGCCCGTAAAGGTTCCCCCCTTTTGATTGGTATTGGAGAAGGTGAATATTTTATTGCCTCTGATGCTTCTCCGGTTATCGAGTACACCAATAAAGTGGTTTATTTGGATGACAATGAAATGGCTGTTCTTCGCAGAAACGGTTACGAGGTAAAAAGTATCGCCAATGTGCCACAGAACAAGAAAATCCATGAATTGGAGATGAATATTGAGCAGATTGAAAAAGGTGGTTACCCCCATTTTATGCTCAAGGAGATTTTTGAACAGCCACAATCATTAGCAGATTGCATTCGTGGACGTATCAATCAGGAAGATAAATCCATTGTTTTGGGTGGTTTAACCAATGTTTGGGATAAGTTGGAACATGCAAAACGCATAATCATTGCAGCTTGTGGAACAAGTTGGCACTCCGGTTTAGTTGGTGAATATTTAATTGAACATCTTGCGCGTGTAAATGTTGAAGTTGAATACGCTTCCGAGTTACGCTACAAAGAACCCGTTCTTATTGATGAAGAAGATGTTGTTATCGTGATATCTCAAAGTGGAGAAACCGCTGACACGCTAGCCGCTTTACGTGAAGCTAAAGCTAAAGGGGCTACTGTATTGGGAATCTGTAACGTGGTAGGTTCTACTATTGCCCGTGAAACGGATGCCGGTGTTTATACTCATGCAGGACCTGAAATTGGCGTTGCTTCCACAAAGGCATTTACGGCTCAGGTGGTTGTTTTAACTATGATTGCATTAAGTCTTGCTAAACGCAAAGGCACGATTACTGATGAATATTACCATCAGATTATTGATGATTTGATGAAATTGCCGCAAAAAGTGAGTGTTGCTCTTAAAGAGTTTGATAAAGTGAAAGATATTTCAGCTTTGTTTACCTATTCTCCAAATTTCTTGTATTTAGGTCGCAGTTTTAACTTCCCTGTTGCCCTTGAAGGTGCTCTTAAGCTTAAGGAAATCAGTTACATTCATGCAGAAGGTTATCCTGCTGCTGAAATGAAACACGGTCCGATTGCATTGATTGACGAACATATGCCTGTGGTGGTTTTAACTACGTTATCACATACCAATGAGAAAATGATTAGCAATGTTCAGGAAGTTAAGGCTCGAAAAGGACGCATTATTGCGGTTACCATGAAAGGGAATCATGAAGTAGAGCGACTTTCCGACTTTGTAATTGAGGTTCCTGAGATTACGGATGTGTTAACACCGTTAGTTACGGTTATTCCTCTCCAATTAATGTCGTATCAGATTGCTGTAAATCGTGGTTGTAATGTTGATCAACCGCGAAATTTAGCTAAAAGTGTAACCGTGGAATAAATTCTGCCGCTATTA
>CAZIQX010000214.1:0-1752 GCA_964541325.1 uncultured Chitinophagales bacterium
CCTGCGAGATAAGTGAGACATAAAACTGTATCCCGCGGACGTCCACGTCCGTGGGTATCATGTCACAGGCGAAGACGCCTGCGACATAACGTCATGGTGGCGAAAGCCGCCATCTGGGAACTACCTTGGGAAGCCGAACCTAGCTACACGATGTTACACCACCTCCCAAACAATTCCTAGATTGCGGGTCAAGCCCGCAATGACGTAACCCTAACATTCACAAATTTTTTCTCCTTCCCTCTTGTAATCAAACCGAAGAACTTGCATATTACCTACATAAACAAAAAAGCCCCGAGCTGCAACTCGAGGCCTTTTCGTGTAGATTCAGGATTAGCTTACGCTAAAACAACAGAACCTACATATTCGGTTGGACTGATTTCTTTGGATATAGCCCCGTAAGCCATACACCATATGTGAATCGTCTTTCCCGAAAGAGCTTGCGGCAGTGTGATTGACGTCAATAAATCTTCTCGCACTGCTGCATTTTTTTTGAAGATAACTTGCTCAGTCTCTTCACACAACAAAACAACACTTACCGTATCGTTGGCTAAGGATAGCACATCGTCAGTAGCATTGTTTTCCCAGGTCAGATCAATCACCTCTGCTTGTGTTGATTCTGCAACCACACTTGAGGTAAAGCCCGTTTGAATACCGTCACTGAACGATAATTGAGAATAATCCCACATTAAGTCAGTTCCGTTATCCATCATGGCAGGCATATTTGCTTTAACCGCCTGATTAAACGCGCTTAAACCAGTGTTTGATGTTTGATACCCAAACCGAACAACCGACATAAATCGACGCATCAAACGAACCGTTTCATTGAATCGACGTTGTTGAACGATTTGAGCTTCAGTGGAGGGTTTCGTACGAACTCCACGTACACGCACGATGTTTTTATCACCGCGCTTCATCGCGACCGTATTAGAAATAGTGCCGCGGATGGGTCCTAAGAACCCGGAGGAAAGAGTTGCCATTTTTTTTCCTGTTAATTTGGCATTTTGGGTTTATTTCCCCCTTAATCATTTTTGATAAAGGGCGGTTTCTAAGTACGTTTACATCATAAGTAAACCTACTTATTTAAACATCAGAAACCCAACGAATGGAATATCCAAACGAAACAAGGCTCCGATTTTACCTAATCCTATCTAGTGGATTTCATACCTCTACTCCAAACAAAGGGGTAGCATACGACTCTCCAGATAGCTAATTAAGCGTCAGCAAATGGTGTAAGCACAACAACGGATTTAAGGACTCCCTACCCATTCCCTAAGGAACCGATAGCATCTTTACCGAAGTAAAGACGAGCTAGTAACCGAAAGTACGTTTGAATCAGCGAAGGAGTTCAAACCGACTTCGACCGTTATTGAGTTAGATGGGAATGGTTGAATACTAGCTTGAGTCCATATACTACTCCTCTTCTTCTTCAGTAACACGTAAACCAATCCGAAATTTACGCATCGACCAATGCAATTTATCTTCCTTACACAACCTACCCTCAATTAAGGCAGGATGCGTATTTACGTTATGAGCAAAACGACGAATAGCCTGCTCGGAAAAATCGTGTTGTGCCACAAAATGTTGATACTCCGTTTCGGGGCAAATCCATTCTCGAGCAAAAGCATCGGCTTCCGCTTCTTTTTGTTGGTCTAAATCAGAATAGGAAACGTCTTCCAAATACACATCGCGTTTACCATGCAGTAATATATGACCTGCCTCATGGAAAAAAGAAAACCATAAACCATCATAGTT
>CAZIQX010000214.1:1762-5386 GCA_964541325.1 uncultured Chitinophagales bacterium
TAATTGAATAACCGGATGTTCTCCTATCCATCGTGCCGCACCTGTAATAGGCGCCTTCGTAATTCCCGGAGTAAAAATCACCTTAACACCGGCACCTGCACACGCCACTTGAAGTTGGTTAAAAAAACCGGAATGACCAGCAACCATAATGCGCTTACACTCATGCAATGCTTTTTCAAATGATTTAGCATCGTAAGGTGCCACGCCTTTAAAGTTCTTGGCATCAATCTCGCCTTTTCGAAGCCATGCAGAAACCGCATACACTTCATGATTATGATATAAACTCGTTCTAAACTGAACTTTTAAACCTTGGTTTAAGTACAGTTCTTTCCAGGCATCAACCGTTGCTATGTTAAAAAAACGCAACAAGTTTTGAGTCTTATCCATTATACGTGTTGCCTTTTCTACAAACCCTTTTTTCACCATATCTGCATAAGGAAATTGGCGCGTCCATTCCTCATAGCTCGATTGTTTTTCTTCATATTGTAACCGTGCTTGATATTCATCAAATGCACGTTGAATGCTAAGCATGACATGAGCAGGTGTGCCAAGAACCTGCTCGAATAAAATGGCCATTTCAGCAGTTAAACTGCTCGTTCCATTCACTACTGCGTGTATGGTCTTTTCAGGTTTTCCGGTTTTTAACGCAAATTCTTTCACTGAAAATCCCATTTCAACCAACCTTTCCTTTAAAAACACTCCCGGATGCTGTGGAGTTACTACTGATGCAACTGATAAACTCATGATATGTATTGGGTTTTGATAGAGCCTCCTGTCCAATAAGTCCTTTGTTTGTTGACAAACCGACAATAATAACAGCGTTTGGGACAGGCTTGTGAGGATAAGAAACGCTTGTTAAGACTTGATTCGATGGCATGGTTGTCGGTATAAAATACATGGCGTGACCTTTAGTAAGAGAACACGACCACAACTCCCCTTTTGAAGTTGATTCAACACACGTAAAGTAACCGGGGAATGAGCTGAGTTCACTTAACGTGGTACAATGCTGAAGAGTAAGCAATCGACGGGAGAAGGCGTCGGCTTCCTCTGATGTTAAATAGCACTGACGAACCCCCGAGTCAGAAGCTATATGGTATAAAATTTCAAGTGCGAATAAAATAGACATTTTAGGGGTTCAAAATTCAAGTTCTAGTTAATAGCACTTACACTTTCTGTAAGTACTAAACAAATGGTAAGCTTTTTCATTTTTGAAGTCAAGCATCAAAAACAAATTTTTTTTTACTAAGCAGAGCCTCACCTCCCAGAATTCATCATAATGGCACAAAAAACAACGTTTTTTCGAAAAATACCGACTTACACTTACTGTAATTTATACAAAATCTGAATTACCCGAACTTGAACGAGCCTTTTTGTTCACTGTTTTTACCATGTTCATGTTTTCTGAACATAGAATTTTTTATGAACAACTAAACACTCCAATTAAAATTCACATCACAAGAATGCAACTAACAAGAATCGCCATTTCACAAGTTAAGCCAACAATGTGATTCATATCTAAATAAAGGATAAGCGTTATCATCCATTCACCCTCTCCCCTGTAAGGATTCCATCACCGCCTTAAAGCTTTCCAAACCGGCTTCTAAATTCTCTATTATTTCATTTGCCAAAATATCCGGATCGGGAAGATTATCTAAATCAGCTAAACGTTTATCTTTCAACCAAAAGATGTCGAGATTGGTTTTATCTCGGTTGATTATCTCATCATAAGTGAATTTTCGCCAGCGTCCTTCGGGATTTTCTTCCGACCAGGTTTCTTTTCTTGCATTTCGATTACTTGGATTATACAAGGTGATGAAATCCTGCAAATCCTCATATTGCATCGGGTTTTTCTTTAAAGTGTGATGTACATTGGTTCGGTAATCATAAATCCATACTTCTTTCGTCCACGGGTCTTTAGCTCCGGGACGATTATCAAAAAACAACACATTAGCTTTTACGCCTTGAGCATAAAATATTCCGGTGGGAAGTCTCAAAATCGTATGCAATTCAGTGGTTTTGAGTAATTCTTTGCGAACCGTTTCTCCGGCGCCGCCTTCGAATAATACGTTGTCGGGTAAAACCACGGCTGCCTGACCATTTTCTTTAAGTAACGTGCGGATATGCTGCAAGAAATTGAGCTGTTTGTTACTTGTGGTTGCCCAAAAATCCTGACGATTATAGGTCAAGTCTTGTTTTTCCTGCTCTCCTTCTTCATTGGTAATCGTCATACTGCTTTTCTTACCAAAAGGCGGATTGGCCAATACATAATCGAAGCGTTTGCCCTCATCGGCGACTAAGGCATCGGCGGAAGAAATGAACGATTCTCCATCAATTTCGCCGATATTGTGCAAGAACATATTCATTAAACACATTCTGCGCGTGTTGGCTACAATTTCATTACCATAAAAGGTTTTATTCTTTAAGAACTCTTTTTGTTCGCGATTCAAATCGGTATGATTCTCGACAATCCAATCGTAGGCAGCTAAAAAGAATCCACCGGTTCCACAAGCCGGATCGGTAATGGTTTTCATGGGTTCAGGCTGAACACAGGCAACCATAGCTCTGATTAAGGACCTTGGGGTAAAATACTGACCTGCACCCGATTTCGTATCTTCTGCATTCTTCTCTAACAATCCTTCATAGATTTTCCCTTTGAGGTCGGCGCCCATCAAGCTCCATTTCTCTTTATCCACCATATCAATGATTTTAAAGAGCTTAGCCGGATCTTGGATTTTATTTTGCGATTTTACAAATATCTGACCGAGGGTTCCTTTTGTCTGAGCTAGTTCACGCAACATTTGGGTGTAATGCGCTTCGAGTTCCGCTCCTTTTTTGTTCTTCAGACTTTCCCAGTTATAACCTTCCGGAATATGAATCGTTCGGTTGTATGGTGGCTTGGCAAATTCATCCACCATTTTGAGAAATAGCAAATAGGTTAATTGCTCTAAATAATCGCCGTAGCTTACGCCGTCATCACGAAGGACATTGGCAAAGCTCCAGACTTTTGATATTATGCTTGATTCGTTACTCATTGATTTCTATTTAATAAGCTGATAACTTTTTGTTCTTCCGGTCTTCGAACGGTTCAATACGTTAATTTGAACTACCGAGTAATGCATGTTAGTTGCTCTAACAACTGACTCGCCAAATAGAAAAAGATGCTTGATGTAAACCCGAATCGTATCAATATCAGGTGTAAGAATAATGACTGTATTTATTCCAAGAAATACTAATTTTAACATTCTACCTTGAAATGGTATAAATTATTCATTTTCCTTTATCAACATTTTCATCTTTTCTGTTATATAATAACCACCAGTTTTTAGTGAGCCACCTTTAAACTCAATAAATTCATATGTTTTCAGTTTTGCCACATACAATTCAAGTGTTTTTTCTGGTATGTTTAGTTCTACAGATAGTTCAGGCAATCTTTTTCCTTCCGAGTAATAAATCTCTTTCAAAACGAAACTTATTTTTTCCTTTGTTGATACTCTACTACGATTAATTTTTTGATTAATAAGCAAATCAATCGTTTCGTTAATCTTTGGGTTTACTACAACACCTTTCGATTTTATTCCCTCAACTTCTACATTTGCTCCGTCAATTTCAGGTTTTATTCCCTCA
>CAZIQX010000215.1:0-4165 GCA_964541325.1 uncultured Chitinophagales bacterium
AAGCAGTATTTAGAGGGAAAGAATAAGAAACCCGTGAACTGAAAAGCAGGGAGGAGTCTCGTTCAATCAGGATGTTACCAAAAAAATTACTGAGGTCAGTTTGAGAATTATATTTTGCTGAATCGGCCCAAATACGCTCTTCTTCATTTTCAATAAAAACACGTGAGTAAGCTCTGATTTCATTGATATCTACAAAATGAAGGGCAGAATCGCAGTACAAATTATTGTCATCAATGCGAATATGAACATCGCCATGTAAAACCCGAACGGCACCTTCCGCAGATGTTCTACCTTTTAAGGTATTGGCTTTCAGAATTTGAACGTTTGTTTGTGCTGAAACTTGGGATGTTGATGTCCAAAGAAGCAGGCAAAAAGCAGATAGTATGCCATATTGAAGCATTTTACTCAATGATGATTTTCCCGCTAACTTTTTTGATTTCATAGTTTCGAAGGGATTCATCACTGTATAAACCGTAGCCGAAAAGGGTATCACGTTCTGTAAAAATGGAAACAAAAGATTCGGTTTCGATATGCCTGTCTTCTCTAAACCAGAGCAGTTTTTCTGTGAGTAATAATCTACTGTTTTCTGATTCTACGCGAACAGCACCCATAAAATCAAATGTTTGTTGAACGGCATTATAGGTGGCTGTTGAGCATTGTACTTCGGATTGAACGGTGTTTAAGCTATCCATGAGCTGAATGAGAACTCCGCCGCTAAACGTGGTGTAATTATTTCCATTACTTTGATGCGATTTTGCAAAAGGACTCTGAATCATTACAAAACGGCGTCCATTCTCATACATTGCCACATCTACATCCACTGATTCTGTAAATCTGAAAAGGGAATCCTCTAGTGCACCTTTTGATTGTTTCTGAGCTGTTTCTTCATAAGGTTGACATTGGTTGGTCATCATCAAAATAAAGAAAGCCCCAATTGTTAAAACTGAGGCTTTTAAAACAGATTGATATGTTTTTTTCAGAATCATGTTGTACCAAAAATGCGATCACCGGCATCTCCTAAACCGGGAACAATGTAAGCATCGTCATTGAGTTTTTCATCGAGTGCTGCGGTGATAATACGCACATCGGGATGCTCTTTTTGTACGCGTTGGATGCCTTCAGGTGCCGCAATTAAACACATAAAGGTGATGTTTTTTGCTCCGTGTTTTTTTAAGAAATTTAATGCGTCGCAAGCACTTCCGCCGGTTGCCAACATGGGATCAACCACTAGAACGTAGGCCGTTTCAATGCCATCCGGAAGGTTTGAGTAATAATCCACGGGTTGTTTGGTGGTTTCATCGCGATACATACCTAAATGACCAATTTTGGCATCAGGTATAAAACGAACAATAGAATCAACTAAACCAAGACCTGCACGCAAGATGGGTACAACCACTACATGTGAGTCAATCTCAAAACCAACCGTTTTTGTAATGGGGGTTTCAACTTCAATTGAACGGGTTTGAAGATGTTTTAAAGCATGATAGGCTAAAATGATTGAAATACGTTCAAGAACACGGCGAAAAGTTTCCGTTTCCGTGTTCTTGTTTCTAAGAATGGTTAGATCGCGATCAACAACAGGATGTTTAACGCAGATAAAATGAGAAGGATTAATCTTCAGGTCGCTCATTTGGTTTTGAGAAATACGTTTTTGTGAGAGAATATACCACACCTGAAAGCGCAAATAAAGCGATGATATTGGGAATCGCCATTAGACCAAGCATGGTATCGCCAATAGCCCAAACCGTCGATAGTGCTAAAACGGCACCCACAAAATGCATGGCCACATAAACTCCTTTGTAATATTTAATGGATGAGTCACCCGCTAAATACTGAATAGCCCTGTCGCCATAGTACGACCAACTTATAGAAGTGGAAATTCCAAAAAGTAACACACAAATTGTAACGATGTATCTTCCGCCCGGGAAAAGTACTCCCAAACCATTCTCAAATGCCAAAGCTGTGAGTGGAGCACCATTCTCAACAATATTTCCGGTTAATTTAGCATACGTTTTTCCATTGGATTCTGCCACAATGGTACCTTCTTCTGAACGAGTAAGGGTACCATTAAAAGGTTGAGCAAAATTTAATGTGTAGTATAAGGTATCAACCGGGAAGTCGTTTACACGAACTAGTCCATCTTGAACAATTCCATTTTCAACTTGCAAACGGTTTGTATTACCGGCAAACTCAACGCGAACCTCGCCGCCGTTTACATTAAAAGCTGATGGATGTTTTACTTGCCAAACATTTGTAATCACAATCACTAAGCCTGTCATTGTACAAATTAACAAGGTATCAATAAAAGGCTCTAATAAGGCTACAACTCCTTCGCGAACCGGTTCATCGGTTTTGGCGGCTGCGTGCGCGATTGGGGCAGAACCTTGTCCGGCTTCATTGGAAAATAACCCACGTTTAATACCCCAAATCATGGTAGTCATAAAAACACCGGAACCAACTCCAAAGGCGCCGGCAGTTGGATTAAAGGCACTCTCTACAATAAACGCAAGTGAAGGAAGAACTTGATCATAGTTAATCAATAAGATGATTAAAGCGGCCCCCACGTAAATCAAAGCCATAAGAGGAGCTAATTTAGCTGTAACGCTTCCAATGCGTTTAATACCACCTAAAATTACTACACCAACTAAGCCGGCAGAAACGAGTCCGGTTGTCCAAGTTGGAATAGAAAACGTTGCATAGAGTGTATCAGCAACCGTATTAGCTTGAACGGCATTTCCTGTTAAAAACGAACATATTACGGCTGCTGCTGCAAAGGTAATAGCCAACCATTTCCAATTTGGCCCTAAACCTTTTTCGATATAGTACATCGGGCCACCCGATACAGAACCATCAGCATTGGTTTGACGATAATGTACAGCTAAAGTACACTCAGCATATTTAATTGCCATACCAAGAACAGCTGTAAGCCACATCCAAAATAGAGCTCCCGGCCCGCCATAATGAATCGCAATTGCCACGCCTGCAATATTTCCAATTCCAACGGTAGCAGAAAGGGCTGTACTTAGAGCTTGAAAGTGATTTACATCACCGTGGTCGTCGGGGCTATCATAGTAGCCTAAAACAACTTTAACCCCGTGAGTAAATTGCCGAATTTGAATAAACCCAAGACGAAATGTGATAAAAATTCCAAAGCTGAGTAATAAGGCTATCATGAGAGGAAAGGCCGAAGGAGTTTCCCACACAAGGCCGTTAATCGTATCAACGATTTGTTTAAATAATTCCATGTACTTTTTTTGAGTTAGTATGCACTGAGAAAGGGCTAAAGTATAGCGTAAAATCGCTTTTCTAAAAAATGAGTTTAAATTTTTTCACTTTCCTAAAAAAAAGTGATGTTTGCTAACTCAAAGTGAATTAATGATTTGGAGAAATCATTGCTTAAGACTAATTTTCGCTATTCACTAACCAACCAAAGCTTACTATGACTAAGGCAGATATTGTAGAAGTAGTTTCCCAAACTACCGGACTTACCAAAGTAGAAACCGAAGCAGCTATCAAAGGATTTATGGATACCGTTGTTGATGCACTCAAGCGCGGAGAATCTGTCGAACTCAGAGGGTTTGGTAGCTTCAAAGTGGTAAAACGTGCAAAACGTGTTGCCCGCAATCCTAAAACCAATGTGGAAGTAATTGTTCCTGAGCAATTTGTACCGGTTTTGCGAGTTTCTAAAGAGTTCAAAAAAGAAGTCAGCGATTCTTTAAGTAAATAAAATCCTTACTTTTTTGACTTTATTCCGATAAAAAACTTTGTATCTTACGGGTCTTAGTTTAACTGTATATCCAAATAAACCAGGAGCACGAATTAATGCCAAGCGGTAAAAAAAGAAAAAGAGCGAAAATTGCTAAGCACAAGCGCAAGAAAAGACTCAGAAAAAATCGCCATAAGAAAAAATAAAAAAACCCCAAATTTGGGGTTTTTTTTTGCTCGTTAATCTCGTTTGCTTGTTAAGCAACCAATGGGATGGCTTCTTCTGAGAGTAAAATTAATCGGCGAGTAACTCCCAAAATGTGCTTTAATTTGGCTTGAATGTAATCATGAACATCTAAAACAGTATGGCAATCGCTTAATGTGTACTGAAAGTAACTAATCAAGCTCATGTTAGACACATAGCGTCCATTAAGGTCACCTTCGAGTTCAACGTGCCAGC
>CAZIQX010000215.1:4175-5379 GCA_964541325.1 uncultured Chitinophagales bacterium
ATTATGTCGTCATTTTGAAGTAAAAATTGAGCCCGTTTATTGATATTGTCCATCCAGGTAGAAGCTAAATCAAGACGACTGAAATTGCTCGTTTCCTGCTTGAGCTTCAATATTTGTTGTTCGTTTAAATTCCAAATCACTTCAACATCCACAGTAGGTTTAACACTTTGTAAATTCCCAATATTTTCTTTCACGTATGGGTGGGCTTCCATTCCTTTAAGTTCGCGCGCCATTTTAGCTTCGCGAAATTTATCCCAATCCATATTAATTGAAACACTGCGAATCGTTCGGGAAGTATCTTGTAAATTGAAAGACAATTCCAAACCGGTTGCGTTGATGTTGGGCTCATTCCAAGTTCGGAACGTATCAATTCGAATGGCTCGTTTAAGCAAATCAGCTTCAATGTTCTTTACAATAGAATCAAATATTGGATAATTCATAGATTGCTGCCTCCTTTATTACTAGGTTTCAGGTTTACTCACAATACTCGATGAATAACTTCTACACGATAAAAATATTACTTCAAGAAGTCCATAGCCGTTTAGTGAATTCAGTTTTTGAAAGCGCTTTTTCAGCCAATAGAAATTCCCTAAACCTTTGTTTTACAAAGGATGAGCATGAACTTCGTCTTGTATTAAATTTTGATAAAGGATTAACGGCCTGTTATTTATTGGAGCACGGCTTTGACCCCAAAACCCATACAGCTTTCTTTTTTGATGAGCTTAAAGGACTAGTGCTTAAGAACTTAAGGCAACTCGAGGGGGAGCGCGTTTTAGTGTTTGAGTTCCATCATAAAAAATTTTTATATCTAAGTTTGTTTGGCAGCATTCCGAATGCTTTTTTGGTAGAAGATCAGCTAGTAAAAGAGGCTTTTAAACAAGAAAAATCAAAAGTTGGTAAAACAGTTGATTCATTATTTCCCGCCTTTTCTGAATCAGATAAACAACCACAAACGCCAAAACAAGCCGTTTTAGCAGCTCAACCTAAACTTCCGCGTCAATTTGTGGATGAGTTGATCCATTATTCTGATAACGTTGAAACTCTTGAAGCATGGAAAAAGAAAGCCGCTGAATGGGTTCACGAGTTGGAAAATAATCCTAAACCACGTTTACTTGTTGATCATCGCTTCACGCTTTTTTCTGAAAAGACTCTTCCTGTTGAGACAAAACTGGAATTTCAATCTGTAAATGAGGGAATTCGTCGT
>CAZIQX010000216.1:0-784 GCA_964541325.1 uncultured Chitinophagales bacterium
GTTGAGATTTTACCAAAAATAATTTCTGCGGCAACTCGACCACCCAAAAGAGCACAAATCTTATCAAAAAGCTCTTCTTTGGTCATTAAGAAACGATCTTCGAGTGGCGATTGCAACGTATAACCTAAAGCAGACAAGCCTCTTGGGACTATCGATACCTTTAGAACCGGATCGGTATGTTCTAAAAACCAACCCACAATAGCATGACCAGATTCATGGTAAGCCACGATTTCGCGTTCTTCAGGGCTACTAATTTTGTTCTTTTTCTCAAGACCGGCAATTACACGTTCGATAGCATTTTGGAAGTCAATCATTTCTACCACTTCCTTACCTTCACGTGCAGCCATTAATGCTGCTTCATTACACAAGTTTGCTAATTCCGCTCCGGCAAACCCCGGAGTTTGAGATGCCAATACTTTTAAATCAACTTGCTCCGACATTTTGATTTTCTTGGTATGCACTTTTAACACCTCGATACGTCCCATTAAATCAGGTTTATCAATCAAAATCTGACGATCGAAACGTCCGGGACGTAACAATGCTGAGTCAAGAACATCCGGACGGTTGGTTGCGGCCATCATAATAACCCCTTTGTCGGAGTTAAAACCGTCCATTTCAGCAAGCAACTGATTCAAGGTGTTTTCGCGTTCGTCGTTAGCGCCCATCATCATACCTTTACCACGAGAGCGACCAACCGCGTCAATCTCATCAATAAAAATAATACAAGGTGCTTTTTCTTTGGCTTGTTTGAATAAATCGCGCACTCGTGCAGCGCCCACGCCCC
>CAZIQX010000216.1:794-5378 GCA_964541325.1 uncultured Chitinophagales bacterium
CCACGCCCACAAACATTTCCACGAAATCGGAGCCGCTTAAGCTAAAAAACGGAACATCAGCTTCACCGGCTGTTGCTTTGGCCAACAAAGTTTTACCTGTACCCGGAGGGCCTACTAAAAGTACCCCTTTTGGTATATTACCACCCAATTTGGTGAATTTTTGAGGGTTTCTGAGGAATTCTACAATTTCTTCAATTTCAACTTTGGCTTCTTCTAATCCGGCTACATCTTTAAAAGTGACTTTGTTCTCAGACTGTTTATCGTACAAAGCCGCTTTGTTTTTTCCAATGTTAAGTACCTGTTGACCCGGATTCATTCGCTTGAAGATGAACAACCAAAAAACAATGATTAAACCTATTGGAAGAAGCCATGAAAAAATCCCATTCATCCAGTTTTCTTCTATTCGAGCATCAAATTGAACATTATGTTCTTCCAGAAGTGGACGAATATCATCACCAGCAATCATAGTTGTTGAAAACACATTGCTTGGCTGACTATTTCCCCGATTTTGAAACTGTAGTGCATTTTGTCCGCTTTGAGGAAGCTGAACATTACCACTTTCCACAACACCTTCTTTAAATTCTCCGGTGATGTACATTCCGTTTTTGATGAGCACTTTCTTAACGTTACCCTTTTTAACCTGCTCTAAAAACGTTGAATAATCGATACGGGTGCCTGTTTCCGGTTGGAAAAACATGAACTGAAGGGCTAAAAGCACCAATAAAATGATAATGTAAAACCAAATAGGTGGAAACTTAGGTTGTTTGTCTCCGTTTTTTTGATCCTTTGATTTTGGGTTTTGTTCTGACATGTACGTGTTGTTATTTAATAAAAATCGTGAGCCTGCGCTCTAAAAGTTGAAATCGTGTTAACGTAAAAATGTAGGGTTTCATTCTTAGCAAAGGGCGAAATTTACAAAATCTTGCCTTGTAAACCACTTTACTGAATTTCCTGCTTCAAGAGCGGCTAATCTTGTTCAAAATCAATGTTCACTTCCGCACCATTTGCACCCTGAACCACTAATTCACGAGCTTCTATAACTTTTCCAATCACACTGAAATCATCAAAATGAGCATATAAAACTTCCATGTCTTCTTTTGGAATGGTAAAAAGTAATTCAAAATCTTCGCCACCATATAATGCATATCGATCTACATCGGTTTCCATTTCGTCGGCAACCTGACGTGTTTCGGTGGCAATAGGAATAGCTGCCTGATAGATATGTGCACCAACACCTGAAGCATTTAGCAGTTGTTGTAAATCATGTACCAGACCTTGGGAAATATCAATCATCGCAGAAGGTACAATGCGTTGTAATTCTAAGAGTTGCAGAAAATCAAAACGAAGATTGGGAAGTAACTGACGCTTCACTACATATTCATAATTATCCAGATTCGGGGTAATCGTGTCTTCTTCGGAACCCTCAAAATCACCTTTTTCCCGAAGTAAAATGCGAAGTCCGGCAATAGCGCCACCTAAATCACCGGTAACACAAATAGCATCATCGGGTTTAGCACCTGAACGATAGGTAATTCGTTCTGCATCTGCTTTACCATAAACCGTAATGGAAACCACGAGTGGACCACGAGTAGCTGTAATATCGCCCCCTATTAGTTCGAAATGCCCCACTTCACCGGCGTAATGAATTCCCTGATACAATTGCTCAATCATTTCTACGGAAATTTTATTTGGAAGAGCTAAATTCACCGTTATACCGGTTGGAAGTCCATTCATCGCCAAAATATCACTTACTGTAGCCATAGCCAGTTTATAGCCTAAATGATGCAATGGCGAAACGGTTAAATCAAAATCAACCGATTCAACAAAGGTTTCAGAGCTAATCAGTGCCGATTCGAAATCGGAATTGCGAATTACCGCGGCATCATCACCTATACCATAAATAATTTCTTCTCTTTTAAATCTATCAGCTTGTTTAATTTGTTGAATGAGCTTATTTCTGCCCAGTTTTTCGATCGGAGTAAACGTATTCATTCCACTTTTTTAGGTTGATTTTCGGTGCGTAAAGGTAGGGCTTATTTAGTTGAGATTAAACGATATATCAAATTTATAGAGAGCAATTATAAAGCATATAACACCATAAACATGTTTTTTTAATTGGTCAAGTTGGTGTTTGCCCTTAAATTCAGCCTTCTGTCTGGTTTTGCGTAATCAATTCAAATTAATATGACTGAGCATATTGCTTTAGGTTTAACATTAGTAATTGTGATCGGTATTGCGGCTCAATGGATTGCATGGAAAACTAAACTTCCATCCATATTATTGTTGCTAATTGCCGGATTAGTTATTGGGCCATGGCTGAACTTAGTAAATGCAGATGTACTTTTTGGCAATACCTTATTCCCGATTGTTTCCTTATCTGTGGCAATTATTCTTTTTGAGGGAGGGTTGAGTCTTCGTTTTTCAGAGATTAAAGGCATTACCAATGTTGTTCGCAATTTAATAACGATTGCCATTTTAACAACCTGGATTTTATCAGGTTTAGCTGCCCATTATGTGTTAGGTCTTAATTGGGATTTAGCCATTTTGTTTGGTGCCATTTTGATTGTAACAGGTCCAACAGTAATTATTCCTTTATTACGTCAAGTTAGACCAACAGGTCAAGTAAGTGCCATTTTAAAATGGGAAGGCATTGTTAATGACCCCATCGGTGCTATGTTCGCCGTTATTGTGTTTGAAGTATTACTTAGTGGAGGAATTGGATCCGGAATTAGTGTGATATTAGCTGGCGTGAGCAAAACTGTAGTGTTTGGTTCGCTTGTTGGAGCTGCCGGAGCTTACACACTTATCATCATGATTAATAAGAACTTACTTCCTGAATTTCTACAAAATCCGGTTAGCTTGGCAATTGTAATCGGAGTATTTGAATCGTCAAATATCTTGCAAAGTGAATCAGGACTTTGGGCAGTAACCTTGATGGGAATAATTTTAGCAAATCAAAAGAAAGTTGAATTAAAGCACATTTTAGAGTTTAAAGAAAACCTCCGTGTAATTCTGATTGCATCTCTATTCATCTTATTAGCCTCAAGAATTGATTTGGGCTCTCTAGCTGTACTAGATGTGAACGCCCTTATTTTTTTAGGCATTTCCATTCTTGTCATTCGGCCGCTATCCGTTATTCTTTCAACTTTTAAAACCGGATTAAACTGGAAGGAAAAAGTATTTATCAGCGCGATGGCTCCACGCGGTATTGTTGCCGCGGCAGTTACTTCACTGTTTTCTATACGCTTAAGTGAAATTCCGGGTTATGAAGATGCTGCACTTTTGGTCCCCTATATTTTTGTCATAATTATTGGAACGGTGGCTATTTATGGCTTATCAGCTGCACCATTATCGAGAAAGCTTGGCTTAGCTCAAAAAACACCAACCGGTACATTATTTATTGGTGGTCACCGTTGGGCTCTCGATTTGGCCTTATTGGTAAAAAAAGCCGGTTTAGATGTTATGGTAGCAGATAGCAACTCCTTGAATATCAGCAAGGCAAAATCGTTTGGATTTAAAACCTATCACGGAAATATTCTCAGCGAAACCACACTCGACGATCTCAATTTAGACGGTATTGGAAAGCTAGTTGCCCTCACTCCTAACGACGAAGTTAACGCTTTGGCATGTATCAAGTTTTCTGAAATTTTCGGCAAGCATAATGTCTTTCAAGTTGCTAAAACACTTGAACATTCAAAAGCAAAATTTGATAAGACAACTCTTGGTGGTGAAATTCTTGGCAGTAAATCCTTAAGCTGTAAACTTATATCTGATGTACTACTTCACGATGGTGAGTTTACCATTTTAAATCTATCAAAAGAAAAATCATATGCTTCGATTGTAGCAAGTTCATCCAAGGAAATCATACCATTACTACATGTAAGCGAAGCACAACAACCAACGTGGATTGCACAATCGGAACAAATTCCTTCACAATCCAGTGGTAAGATGATTGTTTTGAGATACAGTCCAGTTCCAGAGGATTCGAAACTCGTTTAAAACCCGGCTTCACTTTTTTTGTATTTCCATTCTTTTACGGGTGGGGTTTGATTCCCTCTATTTTTAAAAATGTAGGTAACGGGAATCCCAACTGAAAAACCGGCAACGGCAAACATTCCGGCTGTTGTTAGATTAACTATTTGATTGTTTTCTGATAAAAATGGTCGATTGGTTTTTCCCAAAATGCCCAAATTGTACAATACATATCCCACTGCATATCCACCTGCAAATCCAGCAACAGTGCCTAAAACCCGACTTCGATACCCAATTTTAAACACTTCATTAGTGGGCATCGAAATTGATTCTTCTTTTTTCCGGTTGGTGTACCAAGTTACTCGAGCTTTGTTGTAATACACGTAATAGCCGGGGTCGTACACGTAGCTGTTTTTGTAAATGTAAGTTGGTGTTCCACCATACCATTCCGTAAGACGAACGGGCTCAAGGCGATACGTTAAATCTTCTACGTAAACCGTTTTGGTGCAGGCTATCACTTGCATCAATAAAACAACTAAAATAAGCTTGAATTTCACGCCAAAAAGATATTGGCTTTATTCATCATCGGATGAGAGTGAGTTTCATTTGGTG
>CAZIQX010000217.1:0-318 GCA_964541325.1 uncultured Chitinophagales bacterium
AATACAGATGCCACTTGATGCCCGAAAAAAAAACAAAAAAAAAGCCCGCGATAAGCGTCAACTTTTCGCGGGCCTGTGTTTTGTTCTAGGTGTATATGTTTTGTGTCAATTCTCTTGATGAGCTTTAATGAAGCTCATGTTAAAAACGTGCATCCCTTGATCAATACTTCAACCAATAGACACAGCAAAACACAAAACCTTACACGCAAAACGAAAAAAAATTATTTCTTTTGAAAATAGTTCGTAAGTGATTGATTTATAATGCTGAAAAATCAGCAAAAAATTAGCTATGCAATAGTTTTTTTTGCGATAAAGCAA
>CAZIQX010000217.1:328-2772 GCA_964541325.1 uncultured Chitinophagales bacterium
AGCTTTAGCCGAAAAAGGCATTAAAGAAACCATTATTCATACCGGTCAACATTACGACCATGCCATGAGTGGTGTTTTTTGGGATGAATTAGGCATTCCTGCACCGGAAATTAATTTACAAGTAGGATCCGGACTTCATGGTAAACAAACCGGAGCTATGTTGGAGCAAATCGAGGCGTATTTGGTAGCTCATCAACAAGAAATACAAGCGCTCATGCTTTATGGCAACACCAACTCCACCTTGGCCGTTGCGTTGGCAGCATCAAAATTACACATTCCCGTGATTCACGTTGAGGCCGGACTTCGAAGCTTTAACCGAACCATGCCCGAGGAAGTCAACCGTGTACTAACCGATCACATTTCTGATTTACTCTTTTGTTCATCGGATGTTGGCGTGAATCAATTAGCAACGGAAGGCATTACAAAAGGCGTATTTAATGTAGGTGATGTGATGTTCGATGCGTTGCTAACCTTCTCAGAAATTGCCCCAAAAAAAGTTCGTTTATTCGATGTAAGTGATTTAAAAGCAGGTGAGTTTGTATTGGCAACGATTCACCGTCCGGCAAACACCGATAACCCCGAAAACCTGATGCAGATTTTAAACGCATTTGAGCGCATTGAAAAACCCATTATTTGGCCGGTTCACCCTAGAAATAAAACTCGTCTAGAAGTGCTAAATCTTCCTCAAAATCTTATCACTGTTGAGCCGCAGCCTTACTTTAACATGTTGACGTTACTTGATGCATGCGAAGCCGTACTCACCGACTCAGGAGGACTCCAAAAAGAAGCGTATTGGAAAGGCAAACGATGCCTTACCTTGCGTGATGAAACCGAATGGGTAGAAACACTCGAAAATGGCTGGAATCAGCTTACCGGTGCGTATGCGGATAAGATTGTGCAGGCCTATCACACCCAACCTACTGCCGAATGGAAACCGATTTATGGCGATGGGAAAGCTTCGGAAAAAATTGCAGATATCATAAGTAAATTCTTGAGCTAGTCTGAAATCCATGAATTCAATAATTCCAAAAATTCTCCAATCTCCTGAAAAAAAGCTTGTTGGGTTATATCAAACGATGAGTTTGGCCAATCATCCTGTAGCAGAACTTTGGAAACGGTTTATGCCAATGATAAAGCAAATCCCTAATCAGGTTTCGTCTAATCTCTTTTCAGTAAGCATCTATTCAGAGCTTTATTTCCATCAGTTTAGCCCATTTCATGAGTTCGAAAAATGGGCAGCGCTTGAAGTTTCCGATTTCGACAGTGTACCCAATGTGTTGGATTCTTTGATAGTGCTGCAAGGTTTGTATGCCGTTTTTGATTACAAAGGTTTGAGTACAGATAATCGAATTTATGAATACATTCATGGCGAGTGGTTGCCCAATTCTGACTATGAATTAGACAATCGCCCTCATTTTGAAATTTTGGGTGAATGGTATATAAACAATGATCCCAATTCTGAAGAAGAAATTTGGATTCCTATTAAACCAAAATCAGTGAAAGGATAACCATGGAAAACAAGACCTGGAACTGCCTGAAATGTGGGCATGATGAATACGAAACCGATCAGTTTGCGGCAACAGGCGGCGGATTATCGAAACTATTCGACGTGCAAAACAAGAAATTTATTACCGTTACCTGTTTGCGTTGCAACTTCACGGAAATGTATAAATCCGATACGAGCAGCTTAGGTAACGTTCTTGATTTCTTTACGAGTTCGTAGGGTTACATACTCCCCACAAAGCGTGGTTAGGTAATATCAATATTGATCTGCACTAATTTTAGTTGTGATTTTATTTATATGAGTTTAGAGAAGTTTTTTCGTTTTTTTAGAATATTCGTATTTACATTTCTACTATGAAATCACTTCAAGAAATAAAACATCAACTAAAGAACCATAAACAACAGTTATTTCAGGATTATCCCTTGAAATCACTAGCCATTTTTGGTTCCTATGCGCGTGAAGAACATCAAGAAGCTAGCGATGTGGATATTCTTGTTGAGTTTACCGATAAAATCGGGATTCGATTCATTGATTTAGCAGATGAATTAGAGCAAATGCTTCAAATAAAAGTTGATTTAGTTTCTAAAAAAGGCTTAAAAGAGAAGTACTTGCAAGCCATAGATGCTGAACTTATTTATGTCTAAGAGAGATACGTTTCTTCTGCTTGATGACATGTTGCAATCTGCCCAAAAGATTCAACGCTACACAGAGGGGATGGACTATGAATCATTTATATCCGATGAAAAAACCTTAGATGCAGTAGTACGAAACTTTGAAATAATTGGAGAGGCTGCAAATCGGATTGACCCTGATTTTCGTGACCAAAATCCTGAAATTGAATGGAATCGTATTCGTGGATTCCGAAATCGAATCATTCATGAATACTTTGGAATCGATTATGAAATTGTGTGGGAAATTATTCAGGAATATCTCGAAGAAC
>CAZIQX010000217.1:2782-3658 GCA_964541325.1 uncultured Chitinophagales bacterium
GACGAACTTATTTAATTGCTTGAAGTTATCAACAAATCTAACGATTTGTAATTCTTACATACTCCCCACAAAGCGTGCACCGGGACGATTATAATGATACATTAATACCGTTTCCATAACGGTTTCGCGTTTGATGCGAGTTCCCGGCATTTTCTGATACATCTTGGAATACACTAAGTTTTCTTTCATGCCATTCGAAAAACGGAACAATCGTTGAGCTTCTGCTAGTCGTACCGTGTGTGCATCAAAAAAAGCTTTAAAAATTTCGGAGAAATCAGGTCCTAAAATTAGTTTAAACGACTCTGGTAAAACATCCTCCTGAACTTCTTTTTCTTCCGGTTTTTGGGCAAACGGATTTTTATTTTTCGGATGTTTATCCTCAGGGCGCTGACCATTTTCCGGTAAATTAAACGTCGGCGAAACGGTAACCGATTGAATGGGGTTCGGTCCCACAATCGGTGCACCTGCTTCGGTAAAGGCAGGTGGCTGAAGTACGGCGCTATTTACAGCATTAAATTGCATGTGAATGCTTTATCGGAAAGTTAAACCATCAAATTAATTCCATGAACAAACTTTTTTTATTTGATCTCGACGGAACTATCCTAAAAGTACATCATCACAAAATGGCTGAAATTGTGGATAAATCGCTCACAAATACGGGTTTGTCGTTTGCCATAACCCATGAAAAAAAGTTTGCCGGACGCACCGACCACGATATTTTTAACTCCTTTGTGCCCGATTTATCGCAAGAAACCTATCTACAGCTTAAAAATAATTACATCGATTTGATGCTCAAGGAGTTGACCCCTGAACATGTTGATTTACTCGATGGCGTGCATAACGTCTGTACATGGTTGATGGAGACTCAAGCCGATT
>CAZIQX010000217.1:3668-5372 GCA_964541325.1 uncultured Chitinophagales bacterium
AGTGCACTGTTCAGGTTTCCCATTACCCGTAAGATTTGGTGTTTATGGGGATGAACATACGCATCGAAATCATTTGGCGGCCTCAGGTTTAAACAAAGCCCGACAACATTTTGGAAAAGTTTTTGAACCTCATCAATTGGTGATTATTGGCGATACGCCCAAAGATATTGAGTGTGCACAAGTAAACGGATACATGAGTGTGGCGGTAAGCACCGGCGGTTACACAAGGGAAGAACTACAGGCATATCAACCGGATTATACCATTCAATCACTCTCAGAACTTGTTCATTTATTTTCTTGATTCATTTAGGTTTTTGCTTTCGGTTTTAGCTTCTAAATCATACATCATACATCAACCATCAAAAACTCCCTGACTACTGACACCTTTAAACCTCTACACCTTTACAACTTTCCTAACACCTAACACCTAACACCTAACACCTAACACCTTAAACCTTTTCAAACCTAATACTCATAACGCCAACGGATATCCACTCCGGAGCGCTCATCACTTGATTGAGTCAAAATTAAGTCCAGATTATTTTTAATGAGATATTCAATCACCACCTGACTCACCGGATCAGTTCCCCCAAGTTGTTGAATTAAGGCTACAAACGTACGTTGATTAATGTATTTACCTGCACGTACAGATGTACCCGCTCCGGTTGTTGATGCTGAATTATCAATTTCAATCACATCAACCCCTAATTTTTCCGTGGCGTAAGACTCCACACGATCGAGAAGTAACCCAACGGCTGCATCCGAAACAGAACCGCCACTTGTGCTATTTCCGGCTATACCTTGTTGCCAACCCATTAAAGCAGCAAATGGACGCCCAAAAATGGTGTAACTCACGATGTCTTCCAGTTCCATACTCGGTTCACTCTTAAACGTAAAAGTGGGCTCATTCGCCGTTCCTCCAATGATATACCAGATTTTTACGTCTTGCGGCTGACGCAATTCATAACTTGTTTCGATATTTAAGCCTGGGTTTATGGGATTACCACTAAATGTAAACTCACCTTTATCCAAATTAAACCGTTTGGAAAACTGACGGGCAAAACCACGCCGTGTTTCAAAGGTGCCAAAAAGCTGAAAATCTTCATGTTTATTTTTGATAAGATCCGTTTCTCCAAAAAGTTCCACATTTAGTTCAGGATATTCCCTATTTCGAACCCAAACATCACGTTCGATACGCAGCTTAATCTGTGCAGTAAGTCCTGCAATAATCTCATCAATCGTTACATTACTGGTTGAATTCGATTCTAATTCGATTACTTCGACACGCTTATCACCAAAATTTTCTAAATAGATATCTGTTCCGCGTGCTCCTATTGAACCCGTTAGTTTTAATTCCCGAACATTCCCGGAAAGTTTGAGGTCGGAATCTATTCGAGCTTTTAGATTACGTGTATCGGAAACCTGAAAATTAGAAGCCTTAAACTGTATATCAACTGATTCGGGTTGTAGTTGCCTCGTAACAATTTTTCCTGATGCTTTCGCTAATCCTGTATTTGATTGTAAGGAGATGTTTTTCACCAATAGATTTCGTTTTTCGAAGTCAATATCTGCTTCAATATCACGCAAAACGATGCGCTGAGGTACCAATTCCAAACGGGTTTTATTCAGACGGAAAAACCCATCTAATTGGGGTTGACCAAACGTGCCACTGAGTCCCAAATCAACAGATAGCTCACCGGTAAG
>CAZIQX010000218.1:0-5291 GCA_964541325.1 uncultured Chitinophagales bacterium
CGGGACTAAAAGTAACACACGCGAAGCTTTGGTATATCACCGAATACATAAAAGCTCCGTGGCATGCTATTGAGTTTTATTATTACTGTGAGACGTTGAATCATCAGGCGCAACTTGGTACAGACCCTGAACTGGAACATCAAATGCTTCAGGATTTGCAATGGTTTAAAATGCAAGATTTGCCGTCAATACCTTTAAAACCCTCATTTTTAGCAACAACGCTTCAAAACGATTATCCTGCACTGCGAAACGAACCGATTTTTATATCTTCTGAGGTATGAATAGTCAGGAAGAAGTTCGAAAAATCAGTCCAAAAGAAGCACAGGAATTACTTCGCTCCGGGAAAGCACGTATATCCTCTCGGGGAAAAACGATTGATTCCCAAAGTTTACTCTTTTCGTTGATTTTCTTTGTTCTAATGGCTGCCGGCACTGCTATTTATTTAGAACTCTTTGGCGACACACGTTTAATAAAAGACTTTGTACCCCAATCGTTTCCTTCTTCTATCTTTAGTGAAAAAATGTCGGAGAATGAGATTGCAAACATTCAGTTGTGGGAACAAGAACAAAATTACTCTTCACTTGATTCGTTGATTTCCACGTGGTTATATCGCGCAGATCTTACCAAAGAGCAGGAAAAAATCATTTGGCAATACAAAAATGAATTACTTCTCTCACTTCATCAATATGATGATGCCCTTGGATTTACTCAAACCTTACAATCTCGATTTTCTGATGAAAAAGAACTCTTAGCACCTATTTTGTGGTATCGGGCACATACGTATTATTACTTGAAACGCTTTTTAGACGCGCATCAACAGTTTGCAACGGTAGCTATTATGAATCACCCTGATTATTCCGCAAAGGCCAAGGAGTATCAGGATGCTATTTATGAATTAATTCGCGCTGACGGGTTAAATGCGTTTTTTGAGTAAAATAGCACCCCAACCATTTTTTTCTTTCTTTTTTCTAATTGGGATAGTAGGAATAGTGGCTTGTTCGGCTTCAAAAACGGCCTCAAATCAGTCAAAAAAGGATAATTTCGGAAGAACTCGACTCATTGAAGCCACTATAGAGCAGGATGAAAACCGCGTAATAAGTCTCATGCAATTAGAGCCTGAAAACATCAATCAAACAGATTTATTTGGCATGACGGCCCTTCATTACGCAGCTTCAAGTGGAAATGAGCGTCTATTTAGACGTTTGCTTTTTAAAGGTGCTAATCCAAACATTAAAGATTCTAATGGGGAAACGGTTATCCACAAGTTTGCACGAGTACCGTTATTGGCACCTATTGAATATTTAAAAACGCAAGGGTTACGATTGGATGAATCCAATAAAAAAGGAGAAACTCCACTTCACATTGCAGCATCACTATGGAATACAGCTCAAATAGAGCGTTTTATAACCCAAGGCGCCAATCCAAATATTCAGAATTTTTCTGGAAAAACAGCCTTACATCTAGCTATTGAGCGATTTCCGGATCAAGACAGTTTAAACGTTATTCAACTTAAAGCTGATTTAGCTCGGGAGCGAGATACTACCAAAATTGGGTATTGGTTATTAACCAAACGGAAGTTCAAAAACAGTTGGAAATCCATTAAAACTTTTTTTTCAGAATTCCCCAATCAGTTTAAACCTAAACCACCTCCTCTTTATATTGAATCCGATGGTTTAAAGAGTGTTGAACTATTATTAGATGCACCAACTAAAATCCATTTGCGTGATAAAAACCGGCAAACAGCTCTTGCAATTGCTCAAAAAAAGGCTCATTATCCGTTAACTAAATTTTTGATAAAACGTGGCTTATTCAACGAATCGGATTTTTAGATTTATTTTTCTTGGGTTGATAGGTTTGTTATTAACTCAACCTTCAATGGCACAAATTGACCTGAATCAATTGTTGGATTTTTCCAAAACAGGTCAGGTTACCGGTATTCGCACGTTAATTGTTCAAGGCGCCGATCCCAATACAAAAAACAACAACGATCATACCTGTTTAATGTTTGCAGCAGATAATGGTCATGTTGAAGCCGTTAAAACGCTGCTGGAGCTTAAGGCTGACCCAAATTTAAAGGACAAATACGGTCAAACAGCGCTCATGTATGCAACTGTTCGAGGGTATTATGATGTGATTGACGCTTTATTAGAAGGTAATGCGGATGTTAATCAGGAAAATCACCGTAAAAAAACAGTCTTAACTTTAGCAGCCCGTGAAATACGCCAAAGCTTAGTAGAAAAATATGTTGAAGCCGGTGCCAACATCAATCATCAGGACATTTTTGGATGGTCTGCGCTTCATTTTGCTGCACACAAAGGCGCCTTGGATATTGTTCAATATCTGATTGCAAAAGGAGCAACGGTTGATTTAAAAGATAAAGAAGGTAAAACACCCCTTGTTTTTGCAGCAAGTAATGGTCATGAAGAAGTTGTTAAATTGCTGATTTCCAATCAAGCGGATGTAAATAATCAAGACCAGTTGGGATGGCGCCCTTTACACTATGCCGCTTATAATGGCAGAGAACCAGTTTGTAGATTATTAATGGATAATGGCGCGCAGATTCAGGCAAAAACTAAACGAGGTCAGTTAGCGTGGGATTTTGCCAAACAAAGTGGGGATACCAATACCCGACGAATCATTGAAATTTACCGCGACCGCCAAAACTAATTCAAATTAGTACATTCGTGTACGGTCTATTCCGTACCTTTGGGGCAAAAAATAAACATGCGCATTTTAAAGTTTCTTAGTGTTTACCTCGCTTTTGCCGCTCTCATTTTTATCATTGTTATTGGATGGAATTGGAAAGAGTTTACCACCGTTTTTGATAACTCAGATGCTTTAACTGACGGTCAAGAATTCGTTGAACAGACCTTCTCTGTGGGTGGAATGGCTGATTTCATCCGCGGCCATCCAGAGTATGTATCCGTTTATTCCATTTCCTTAAGAAGTGACTCAGCACAACTCTCCATAGAAGCAGAAAAACCGAGAACTTTAGGGATTTTAAGTGGAAGTTTATTGGCTTTACATACTGTTTATGCACAGCAATCCGGGGAAATCAACTTAAAAACAGCGGTTAGCATAGATTCGGTAAACTTATATCAGTTACCTAATCATTATCGTACAGCACATGAAAAATCGTTGGATTGGTTAACAGAAAATGGTCGAATTAACGATGGTACGGTTCAACTCGCTTCCCTAGTTGAGGTTTTAGTGCAATATAACAGTCTTGCCATCCATGATTATTTACTCCAACGCTTTGGTATTCAATCCATATGGCAAACACTTGCAACCTTTGGCTTAAAAGACACGGTTTACTTAGCTCCGTTTTCAGGTTATGCAATACAGCTTCACCCCAAGATTTTGGGTGGAACATTTGATCAACGATTTGACAGTCTGATGCAACTATCTGAAAACGATCGTGCTAATGCGGTGTATATGTCGGCCAGGGCCTATATCTACAATGCAAATTTCAGAGACAAGGTTACAAACGCATTTCAGGAATTTGAAAGTGGCATTAGTTTTATGCAGGAAAAACAAGCTTTTGCAGCATATCCTCAACTTTCTGCCAAGGATTTAAGTTCGATTTTTCAGCAAGCTATTTCAACTGAAATTCTCAATAAAGAATCGAAGCAAAGATTACTTGGATGGATGAGTTGGCCTATGGGAGACCGTACATTTACACATCTCTTCCATATTTATGGCGGCGTATTTGAAAACAGAATGAGTTTAGCCGGTGGCTTAGATATTGCTTACTCAAAAGAACGTGCTGATACGGTTATTCAAACGGTTTTATTTGATCGCATTCCGATTGCATTGTGGTTTCATATGTCGAGTAAATACATTCACCAAGATTATCAACGGCGATTGGTATGGGATGCAGAATTGCGTGAACGTTCGCTAAAAGCTCCAAAACGAGGTGAATAATCTTTCTCTTCTAAAAGAAAGTTGTGGTAAAGCATCTACAGTTTCTCTATTTTTAAGACAGATTAGTCTTATTTATAAGGAGGTTGTATGAACGAGTTTATCACCGGAAAAATGGACGCCACATTTTCCCATCAACTCGAACAAATGGAACGCGAACTTAAATCACTTCGCATACTTCATCATCCCAGCATTACCATCTCGCGGGAATTTGGCTGCGAAGGCTATCCACTCGCCAAACGATTAGCTGAAAAGTTAAGTGTCGGTGAACATAAATGGAGTATTTATGGGCGTGATGCCATCAAAGAGATTTCTGAAATCGACCGATTTACCAACGATTTATGGGAAACCATACCGGATGAAACCAGAAATAGTTTTACACAATACTTAGAAGCTTCTCTGGCGCATAAACCCACCGATTTTATGCTATTTAAAAAAATGGCTAAAAGTCTGAAGCTCATTACGTTACGTGGTTTCGCCATAGTTCTGGGTGCAGCTGGTGCGGCTATTACACAAGGGCAAAAATATACCTGGCATTTTCGTTTAGTAGCTGATGAAACATTCCGTTTAAACCGAATTATGGAAATGGGTCATAATGCCCACGAT
Organism: uncultured Chitinophagales bacterium; assembly: GCA_964541325.1. Taxonomy (GTDB): domain Bacteria; phylum Bacteroidota; class Rhodothermia; order Balneolales; family M1805; genus M1805. Next base: position 4,528 of record CAZIQX010000218.1, read on the forward strand.
GCCAAACAACTCATGCGTGAACGCGATGAACAACGTGCACGTTTTGTGAAAGAGTTCACCGGAAAAGATATACGTGACCCTCATCTTTACACCTTAACGTTAAATAATGCGCAACTTTCGGTTGAAGAAATGGCCGATACCATTATCAAATTGATACAACCCAAATTCAAATTGTAAACCATGAAGAAATTACTGCTGCTTTTTTGGCTTTTACCTGCTTATTTAGGTTTTTTAACAGCTTATGAAACGCGAACCTATGTAGGTTTAACCTCAACTTACGCTGATGGAGCCTCATTGGTAGCTCAAATCGTTGAATTGAAACTAAAAAATATGCAGGCGCAGTCGAATGGAATTATTGAAATCCGATTTACTGACGAACAAGGTGCAAAAAAGCAGCAAAAAATGACGTTACCCATTCAGTTGGCAGCACAGCTTCAGCCTTACAACATGATTCCTATACGTTATTTAGAATCAAGTTCAACCCAAGTCGTTTTTATGCCGACTTATGAATTTCACAAAAATATGGTGCTTATGAACATGGCTATTACACTAGCCAGTTTATTGATTACCCTTTGGATTGGATTTCGAATTTCCAAATATGCATTTAAACCAACCGAATCTGAAAAAATGCAAGCCGCAGTGGAACAAGCCTGGGCTCAGCTAAAAACAGAATAACCTTCTGCAACCTTTGTAACTGAAAATCAGCCATTATTCAACGTACTTTTTAAGCATGCCCGGAACTTTATACCTCATTCCAACACCGA
>CAZIQX010000219.1:0-5185 GCA_964541325.1 uncultured Chitinophagales bacterium
CGCTAAGTTATATGAAGCGAAAAAGTGTTCAGCAATTGGTTGATGAACTCATTCCTGATCAAATGAAGGTGGGTGATATCCAAAAAGTTCTCAGAAAACTGTTACGTGAACGTGTTCCGGTCCGTGATATGGTTACGATTTTAGAAACCCTTGCCGACCAACGTGCAAATACACAAAACACAGACGATTTAACTGCATATGTTCGTGCAGGTTTGCCGGAAACAATTACTAGACAACCAAGGTTTTTGAGAAAATTATGAACTCTGGTCTAGAACCCGTTTTACTAACCTCTCCTGTGCTCAGACCTACGGTTTATGAGTTTCTAGCCCCAATTTTACCCGAAATTTCCGTATTGTCTTACAATGATGTAACGATGGACACCCAAATCAAAACGTTCGACAAATTATCGTTGAACATTTCCGGTTCGGGAGATAAACGCTAAGCGCTATGATTCTAAAAAAGTTTTTTGGTTCAAGTATTCAGGAAGCCTTAAAAGCCGCCAAAGAGCAGCTCGGACCCTCCGTAATGCTCATCGAATCGGTTGCGCCACAAGGGGATAAGCAGGCTAGTGTAACGGTTATGCTGGATGATAAATTGGCTGCCACACAACCAGTTCAAGAAAATCCAGCAGGTTCTGAAGAATTCAGAAATGTGTTTTATAAACGGACCGACGCTTACAAAAAAGCGGGTCAGCCCAAAAATGATTTATTTGCCGGTTCTGAAACGGCTTTAGCAGAAGAAGATGAACCACAAACTACGGTTGTGAAAGAAGCATCTGTAACAAAATCAGCTGCTAGAGAAGTTGAATCTCACGTGCAAACCACACAAAAGGCGGAAAAAAAATCTGCATCACCTGAAAAAATGGGGTTAAAAAGAAAGTCAGCGGAACCTGTACCGGATGATGAACTTCCCGAACCCAAGGGAATAGATGCACCTGAAGCACCCATGTCGAGAAGAGCAGCGCCTTTAATTGAGATTCGTCAATCAGAAATGGCTTCATCAACTAATGGATATGTAAAAGAAGCTTCTGTAAGTCGAGAAATTTCAGCCCTGCATCGACGTTTAGAGCAATTGGAATCGATGCTCAGCGAGTCATTGATTTCTGCCAGTCTAGATTATGCTTCACATGGTGCGTTTCAACAATTGCTACAAACCGGAATCCGTGCAACAACTATTTCAGGTTGGTTTAAAAAAATTATGGATACCGGAGTAGATCCTTTTGAAGACCGCGAACCTTTTATGTACGAATTGGCCAAGTTAATTCGTAAATCCATTTCGATGGATACGTTACAAGCCACACAACCCAATTTAGTTTTTGTTGGGCCATCAGGTTCAGGAAAAACAACATTAATCATGAAATTGGCCGCAAATGCAGAATTCTTTGGAGGAAAAAAAGTAGCCTTGGTTTCAGTTATGCCCCGTAATTCGGCTCAAAAGTATTCAATCTTAGAGCTTTTTGCTCGCGATATGAATATTCCTCATTTTGTGGTTCATGATGGTATCGATGTTTCCAAGCTTATGGTGCGACTGGTTGATTTTGATCATGTGTTATTTGATACGCCAAGTATCAGTTTGGAAAAAAAGACAGCTTTCCGCGAATACTGGAAAATTCGTCAAATTTTAGCATCTGTAATGCCGGTTGAAGTCCATTTTGTAGTGAATGCAACCATGGAAAATTATTATTTCCGTGAAGCTTACGCTACCAATCACCCTTTACAACCCGATTATGTGGCTATCACTCATTTAGATGAAACCACACGTTGGGGACATTTAATTCCGTTCTTAAAAACACTTGGAGTTGGTGTGCGTTACGTAACTCAAGGTGCAGAAATTCCCGATGCCATTCAGGCGTTTAGTCCTACATGGTTTGCCGAACAAGTTTTATCCTCAGCCCAATAGATGGAAAAAAGAGTATGATGCAGAGAAAATTTAATCAATCGTATATCGTAGGAATTGCCAGTGGAAAAGGTGGTGTAGGCAAAAGCATCGTTACGGTGAATTTGGCGGAAACCTTAGTTCAGATGGGATATCGAGTTGCCGTTGTTGACGCCGATTTGGGTTTATCCAATTGTGCAGCTCTCATCAATGAGTCCATTCCCGGAACCGTTATGGATGTGATGAATGGAAAATCCAGCATTTCGGAAATAATTCTGGAAACTGACGGTGGATATAGTTTAGTTACCGGTGCTGATGAACCCGATGTAGATGTGATGGACTGGTCGGTGCTTTATCCTACTTTAGATCAGGTTTTACGGAAATTGCGCACAGAGAATGATTTTATTTTGATTGATACCCCGGCAGGTGCATCCGATTTAAGTTTCTGGGCGCTCGACCGTGCTGATATCGGTTTGTTAGTAGTAGTTGGTGAACCAACTGCCATCTCTGATGTGTATCGCTTCTGTAAATTTGTACTGGAAGTTGATCCGACCTATCCGTTTGCTGCCGTGGTCAATTTTGCTGAACATGAAGATGATGCCCAAAATGTGTTAAAACGATTCAATACCATTGTAAATCATTTTATGAATCGCGAGTTTCCCTACTTAGGCTTTGTTCCTATGGATGATTTAGTGAGAAAATCGGTTTCAGATCAATTGCCCATTGTTCGAGCCAATCCGGATTCACACGTATCAAAAGAAATTAACTATGTAGCATCAGCGTTAGTGGGACTCTCGCAGAAAAAAATTGGTTTCTCACCGAAAAAAACAACGCCTAAAGTTACCCATGCTTAATATGTACTCATTCAAAGCTGAAGAAGATTTCCTATGCTAAAAGTACACATGCAAAAAGCCTCACTATTATCTGTAATCATATTCCTGGTTCTACTTGGTCTGAATATGTTGTGGCAGGTTGCTTTAATGCGCTCACTTATTGCTTATTTGGTTTTGATGATTTTGTTTTATTTAGGAGTTCTTTTTTTAACGATAACCCGCGGACGCCGAATTATCTCCGATTCGGATGAAATGAAGGAAGCCAAAGGATAAGTTGATGGCTATGAACAGCATGAGTTTACAAGATTTAGTGGATGCTTATTGCCAAGAGCCGACTATGGCTTTGAAGAATGCAATCATCACCAAATCAGTACCTCTTGTTCGCAGCATTGTTGGGAAAATTAGTAAACCGGACACGCCTCTTTCACAGTTTGAAGACTTAGAAAGTGCAGGTATGATGGGCTTAATTCAGGCTTTGGATAATTACAGTAAAGAGCATCAGGTTCAATTTAATACCTTCGCTTATTACCGAATTCGAGGTAATATTGTGGATTATTTGCGAAAAATTGATCAGGTTCCTCGTTTACAACGTGCTGCTTATGGAAAAGCTCAAACAACGATTGAGTTCTTGATGCAAAAACTTGGGCGATACCCAAATGATGAAGAAGTAGCCGCTGAAATGGGCATTACTATTGAAGAATATGCGGAATTACTAGCAAATGTTCAGCAGCGTAGTGTATTGAGTCTCAATGATTTTAAATACGGTGAAGAAGACGGCGTAACCAATAGTGATTACATTCAGGACGAGGATTCTGAAAGCCCCGATGCTGAATTAGAGCGTCAAACGATGCGACAAAAATTAGAGAGAGAAATCAAAAAACTAAAAGAGCGCGAACAACTCATTTTAGCTCTTTATTATTTTGAAGACTTAACTTTAAAAGAAATTGCAGCAGTTTTGGGATTAACCGAAGCTCGAATTTCTCAAATTTTAGGAAAATTGCTGCTTCAGTTAAAAGTTTCATTGAATGCCGAACCCATTCATCAACGTCGCTAGTTCAGATATCCATTGGTCATTCGTTTTAGAATAATACCTAACTTATCTACAAAATAATCAATCTCTTCTGCCGTATTGTTTTTGCCTAAGCTAATTCTAAGACTCGACTTTGCAATTTTTGGCGGAATTCCCATTGCTAATAAAACGTGAGAGGGTTCAACTGCTCCTGAGGTACAAGCAGAACCGTTCGAGCAACAAATTCCTTCAATATCCAGATTTAGTAACAGCATTTCTCCATCAAGGTACAAGTCTTCCGGAAGTTTAAATGAAATATTTACAATATGATAAGCATCAAAATGTTGAGGATTATTAAATTGAATGTGAGAGCCAAACTGTTGAATGAGTTGGTTTTGAAGTTTGTTTTTTAAGGCTGAAATATGAGATGTTCGCTCATTCATTTCTTCGTGAGCAAGTTCTATGGCTTTTCCAAGGCCTACAATTCCAGCAACGTTTAATGTTCCACCACGCCGTTTGCGTTCTTGAGATCCACCAAGCATGAAAGGTTTCCAATCTACTCCTGCTCTTGCATATAAAACACCTATTCCTTTGGGGCCGTATAGCTTATGTCCGCTTATACTTCCAAAGTCCAAGTCAATCTCATCAACATGAATGCTAACTTTTCCAGTTGATTGAACCAAGTCGGAATGAAATAATGCTCCATTTGAATGAGTTATTGCCGCTAACTCTTTGATGGGATTTATAGCACCATTTTCGTTATTAATATGCATCAAACTAACAAGTGCCGTATCGTTAGAAATGTGACGCTTTAATGCATCGGGTGTGCAAATTCCCCGTTGATCAACTTGAATAAATCGAGAAGTATATTTTTTTTCTTTAGCCTGTTCAACGGGATGTAAAACAGCATGATGCTCTGCATTTGAAGTGATAATTTCTGAACGAAATCCAGTTTCAATAACCCCTAAAATAGCTGTATTGTCACTTTCTGTACCACCGGAGGTAAATATAATTTCCGCAGGTTTGCAACCTAAAAAATGAGCAACTTTTTCTCGGGCGTCTTCAACAGCAACCTGAGCTTTTCTTCCTAAATGATGAATAGATGAAGCATTTCCATACTCGTTTTGTAGCCATGGTAACATGCTTTCAAGTACTCGTGAATCGAGCGCTGTTGTTGCTGCATTGTCGAAATAGATGGTTTTCATGGGGACAAAGATACGCTTTTTAGATTTCGGATTGCACTTCACTTCGTGGTGCCTTCGGTATCATTTCACTTCGTGGTGCCTTCGGTATCAATTCGTGGTACAATTTGTATCATGGCATCTTCGATGTTGCTTCGCGGCACTTTCAGTGTCTAAATTTCTTTACTTCCTGCTCCCACATTAATCGTTTACCTCTCTACACCTTTCTTCTGTCCAGTTTAACGGGGGCTATAACAGGGGGCTATAACAGGGGGCTATAACATAGC
>CAZIQX010000220.1:0-842 GCA_964541325.1 uncultured Chitinophagales bacterium
ACCTTGATAGAAGAAAAAGCAATAGATCGAGTTTTAAAAGTTATTGATGCCTTATCAAATCTACTGCTCACGCGCCCACACGATACCGTCGTGTGCGGCTCGCGCAAGTACAATGGCTAAGGCGGTACCCCAACTTCCGGCACCTATTACGGTAACTTTCACGCTATTTCCTTATTTAGTTTTGCTTTCTTTTTTCCAAAATGCCGGAATTTTATTCTCTGTACCGGTTCGTAATCTGCCGATGTTAGCTTTATGCTTGTAAATCAAAAACACACATAAAAGAAAAGCTAAGACCAAAAGTAAGTAACTGATTTCATATCCGAAAATGAACTTCAACACCAACAATAACAATGGATATACAATAGATGAAACAATCGATGCTAATGAAACATAACGGCTACTAACCATCACAATAATAAAAGTTGCGATAGTTAAACTAATTGATAAAGGTTCTACGCCGTATAACATCCCACCTGCGGTAAGCATACCTTTTCCACCTTTAAATTGGGCAAAAACAGGTAAAGTATGACCCACAACAGCCGTAATACCTAAGATGATTTTCAAAACGGACATATTTCCATCAGCAAACCAATTCGGAAGTTCTCCAAAATAGGGCGCAAGGTTTACAACCCAAACGGTGGCGGTCAGGCCCTTTATGAAATCTAAAATTACAACCACCGTACCGGCTTTCCATCCTAAAACGCGAAAGGTGTTTGTAGCACCGGCATTGCCGCTGCCATGTTCACGAACATCAATGTTATGTGTTAGTTTGCCCACCCATACGGCTGACGGTATAGAACCTATCAAATAAGAAATCAGCAAAAGCAGTAAAAATGACACCA
>CAZIQX010000220.1:852-5176 GCA_964541325.1 uncultured Chitinophagales bacterium
GGCAAAATATACTAAAATGAAGACGCGATTAAAGTATGCAGTTGGATTTCTTTATGCAAAATGAGGCTCAATTCATGGATTTTAAATAGGGTTTTATGTTCTCAAGCGTCTTTTTACCGATTCCTTTTACTTTCAGCAAATCTTCAATTGATGAAAATCCACCCAATTCAACTCGTTTATCGAGAATAGCTTGTGCTGTTTTGGGGCCAATTCGAGGTAATTTCTCCCAATCAGCCAATTCAGCCGTGTTTATGTCAATGCTTTCAAACTCAAGCTTAGGTTTTACCGTTTTTTTTGTGGTTGTCTTTTTAGGCTTTGGCGCTTGAATTTCTGCTACAATCTCTTCATTTGTATAATACCGATGTGTTAAGAGTGAATCGTGCTTTTGTTTAATCAAAGCTGTTTTTTGATCAATTAATTGATTTAATGATGCATAATTGTATTCCCGTTTACTAGGACAAACAAAGGGCTGTACCCAATACACTAGCTCAAGCAACACCAATAAACCCATCAAAACAAAAATGGCCAATCGTTCGCGCCTACCTAATGAGATACGCTCAAAAAAAAAGAATATCGCTCGTTTGTCAGGCAAATTAACCATGCCCGAATATACATTTTGGGGATAAAAGTGAACAAAAAATATTTTTTTTGACGCATTGTGTCATTTTTTACTTGACATTTATGACGCACTGCGTTATACTTGCTTTAAGAAATTAACTGACTATGAAAACCCGACTTATTAAACGTTATCCCAATCGAAAACTCTACGATACACTAACGAAGAAATATATTTCTTTGGATGATGTAGCGGCTCTAATTCGCTTAAATGAGCAAGTTGAAATTGTTGATAATGAATCGGGAGCCGAACTTACCAATCAAATTCTAACACAAATCATTTTCGAAGAAGGAAAAAAAGGAAACTCTCCTATTCCTGCTGAAGTGTTACACGATATGATTCGTTGGGGAAATTCAGTGCTCGACCGCGGAGTTGAACAAGTAAAAAAAGGCGTAGATCGCCTCGTGCAAGAATCACTGAATAAATGGATCCCCAAAACAAATAAAGAAGAAATTGAGCTACTCGAACAAAAAGTAGAAACACTCGAACATTTGATTGAGCAACTCACCACCGAACTTGAAAATAAATCATAATCCCAAACGGAGAACTCTTATGGCAAAAGAAAAAAAAGAAAAGTCGCTCATCGACATTAAAGACATGGAAAAAAACGTAACTGATAAAGCTCGCGAAATCTGGTTAGCCGGTTTAGGCGCTTTGGCTTCTGCAAAAGAAGAAGGTGTACGTTTGTATGATTCACTCGTTGAAAAAGGCGAAGAATTTGAGAAAAAAGGCAAAAAAGAAATTGAATCCTTGGTTGATTCTGTAAAAACAATGGCCAAAGACACCGAAAACAAAGTGACTTCTAAAGTTTCTGAAACCTTAGATGATACTGTTAAGCAAGTGCTAGACCGTTTCGATATTCCGAGCCGCGACGAAGTAAAAACGCTTATCGAAAAAGTTGAAGCGTTAACTAAAAAAGTAGAAGATCTTTCTAAAAAGCCTGCTGCAGAAAAACCTGCAGCAAAATAACCCAAAGTTGAATGTAATTACACCGGTGTGAAAAGCCGGTGTAATTGTTTTAAGGGTAAGAAAATGTCGGAAAAAGTAAAAGAATTAGACGAAGCCGCCCGAAAAGTGTGGCTTTTTGGTTTGGGAACTGTTGCAACTATCGAGGAAGAAACGGCCAAATTAGCGCGCGAACTGAAATCGAAAAGTGAAGCCCTAAAAAAACAAACCGAAGAAACCGCCCGCAAAACGGTTGATGAAGTCATCAAAAAAGCAGGCGAGGTTCAATCAGATATCAAAGAAAAAGTAGATACTGCTGTTGAAGAAGTTGTAAATCATGTGGGTATTCCTACTCAACGTCAGGTTAAGCAGCTAAGTTCTCGTATTGATGAGCTTTCCAAAAAAGTTGAGGCTCTTCATAAAAAAATTAGTGAAAAATAAGTTTTTAAAGGCTTTGAACGGCTTGGCGTTCAAAGCCTTTTTCTTTTTTCAGTAAATGATCTAACCAAATTTTGGTCAGGTATTGTAAAGCGCCTTAAAACGGCTCTATTTTGTTTTCATTAGACTACAACGGCTTTTTATTCAGATAGGAAAAAATGATGACCCCAAAATTAGGTTTGGCCTGTGCAGGCGGCGGCGTTGAAGGTGCCGTGTATGAAATAGGTGCTCTTTGTGCTTTAGAAGATGCCATTATTGGTTTGAATACCATGAACATGGATGTTTATGTAGGTGTTAGCGCCGGTGCCTTGATTTCCTCTAATTTGGTGAACGGCATTTCACCGCGTGATATGAGCTTAGCCATTTTATCTCATCTCGATGGGGTTAACCCTATCACCCCGGAAATTTTATACAAACCCAATTTAAAAGAAGTAGCCGGACGCCTGATTCAACTGCCTTCAAAATTTATTGATGTTATTCGAGCATATTCTTCGGATATGAATGATAATTCCGTACTTGGTGCTCTTGCCGAATTCACCGAGTTACTTCCTAACGGAATTTTCGATAACTCTCCACTTGAAACCTATCTGAGAGAAAATTTTTCTATTGGGGATAAAACCAACGATTTTCGCAAATTAAACACGATGTTACGCATTGTAGCTGTGGATTTAGATTCTGGTAAAACCATTCGATTTGGTGAAAAAGGATTTGATCATGTTCCCATATCGAAAGCAGTTCAGGCCTCCTCTGCCTTACCGGGTGTTTATGCTCCCGTAGAAATTGATGGTCGCCATTATGTTGATGGAGTTGCCCGTAGAACTATTCATGCTTCCGTTGCTTTTAATGAAGAAGTGAAGCTTGTTTTTGGAATCAATCCTATTGTACCACTAGAAAATGATGGTAAACACCCGGAATTTGGATCTTTGGTGGATAAGGGACTTCCAACTATTTTATCGCAGACATTTCGAATGATGATTCACTCTCGAATGAAAGCAGGTTTAAAAGGGTATGCAACCAAATACCCTGATGCGGATGTGATTTTATTTGAGCCACCTGCAACTGATTACCGCATGTTTTTCAATAATATCTTTAGTTTTTCAACCCGTAAAGAAGTATGTGAACACGCGTACAGCTTAACCCTAAAAGACATCAAAAAAAGAAAAAAAGAACTGCGCCCCGTTCTTGAAAAACATGGTTTTAAACTAAATGACTCTCTTTTGGAACAAGAAGATTTTGTGTTGTACAAAAATAAACCGGGCTCAACACGAGATCAATTTTCATCCGCATTGGCCCGTTTAGACGCCGTTTTACAACAAATGTAAGGTATTTCGTCTATATTCAGTTTCCTGAACCTGGTTTCGGTTTCTTATCATCATCATTGATTTGATTTTCGTCATCAGGTCGTGATTTTAGGTGTAACGTTGTTGATTTCATAAATGCTCCATTTGATTTAGGATGAATGTAGATAAGAACTTACAATATTTTTGTTTTAGGCGCACAATACAACTTTTACTTTATTTGTCGGGTATGTTTGCCCCTGTTTACGCTCAAGAAACATCCCAAAACATGGATGCCATGATTGATCGTTTAATCAATCAAAAAGATTATAAACAAGCCGAAAAATGGGTAATTGATGAGTTTACTAATTTATCAACCACCCAAAAAAAAGAGCAAGTAGATCATTTTTTGAATCATGCTCTTCAATTTTTCCGGAGTAATCAATACCAGTATGAGCAACATATTTATGAGGTTTTGAAGCCTCACATCCATAATCCTGTTCAATTAGGAACACTTTACTATCGCAGAGCTCTCAACTCTCGATATCAATATCGATATTTTGAATCCATTCAATATTCAGATTCATCGAAAAGTTTATTCTTAAGTATTGGGGATACAACTAATTACATGTGGAAAAACTTTACCACAGCTGTTACCTGGTCCGATTTAGGTATCTATACAAAATCCAATGCTATATCTTTTGAAATACTAAATTATCTAAACTCAGGCAAACCAGATTCCATACTGCAAAGTAAGATATACACCTTACTCGGCTTCAATTTTGGGCAAACCAAAGAGTTCCAAAAAGCGATTTATTATTTAAAAAACTCCCTTGATTTAATCCAAAATACCGATTCTAAATCGGCAATTTATGCAGGTTATTTAAATCTAGGAGACTTGTACACTAAGCTTAAACGCTATCGAGAAGCAGAGGTTTATTTCAACAAAGCCTTAACAATTGCTCAACAAGAACGATTTTATGCCGACATCGTTCTCGCTTACCGGTTCTTAGCTTATAACGCTCAATACGCTTCTGATTTTAATCGT
>CAZIQX010000221.1:0-4957 GCA_964541325.1 uncultured Chitinophagales bacterium
GCAAGCAGCAAGCAGCAAGCAGCAAGCAGCAGCCATCAGCAATCAGCCATCAGCTTTCCATTTATTTTCGTGATAATTTCATCCCGCCATAAACAAGTCCGCCAATTAATCCCAACAACAAAATCAGAATAAAAAGCGTGGATCCGGTCGATGCTTCAGCGGGAATTTCAATCGTGAAAATTTTGTCTTCGGCTTGAATCGGAGTATTGTCTGAAACGGAACTTGTTTTAAGTCGTGCTTCATACCTTCCAACTCCTGCATCTGCTTTTGGAATTAAGGTCAATAACACCGTTTTTTCTTCTCGCACGTCCAATTGTTCAAGTCGGTTGGGTTTAAAGCTGAAATCCCAGCCAAAAGGCACATCCAATTCAAACTCCACGGAGTTCAAATTACGCGTGCCATCATTTTTTACTTGAAATTCAAAAGAAACGGTTTCTCCAGCCTTACCGGAAACAAAAAGTTGAGGTGCTTTTGTAATCAATCTGCCTACTCCTCGAGGTATTAACTCAAGACGAGTAAATCCCACATTTTTTGCTTCTAATTCCTCCGCAGTCCATTGTTTTGATTGTAATTGGTCAAATTCATCTAAGCGATCAACTGGAATTGCAAGTGCAAAAAAAGGAAGGGCTTTATCCATCTCTATGCTCTCATCTACTCGATCAGGCAGAAATACCCGTAAATCAGTTTGGCGTGTTCGTGCACTTTCATTAAAGCGAATAGAGCTCAACCGTGTACTACTTCCTCGTTCAACAAAATATCGATTTAAGGATAAGGGGAGATTTACCACTTCGAGTTTATAGGCGGTATTTTCACCGCTAAAAAGTTCTAAATCGAGTCCGAATGTAGTGTTCCCGTTCAACTCACCTTCTTGAGAAAATTGCTGAGCCTGAAATAAAACTCGATTCATTGAAGCATCTTTTTGCAAAAAGACTTTTGGATTTCGGGTTGACCCATTTCCATAGATAATATTTACTGTGAGTTCATCAACATCCTGTAAAATTTCAAAGGATAGGGTTTGGGGCGTGCCAAATTCTAGAACGGAAATTTTTTGCTCGTAAGGCTGAGATATAATTGCGTTCTGATCGTTGGATAAGGAAACATACACATTGTAGATTGTTTCAGGACGCATTGCTTGAAAAAGCGAATCACCTGACGGAATTAAATGTTGATATTCAGCGCTTAACCCCGACGTGTTTTCTAGGGTGATTTCAACGCGTTTTTTACCGGATGCCTCTCTTATTTTAACCGCTTTTCGAACACTTACAAATTGTTTTTCAAACAGAAGAACCAATAACGATTGTTGATAATTAACTTCCGCATCAAAAAAATTGGATTTTAATTGTTCAAACTGGGATTCTGATATTAGTCCTTTTGTAAGTAATTGCTGATTGCGTTCATATTCATTCTTTGCACGTTCATAAGCGGCAAAAGCACGTTTTAATCCTAAAAGCGGGTAGGAGTCATCACGTTGATTCGGGAACATGGATTGAGCAGAAACGCCTGTTATTCCCAAAAAAATTAGAATACAACTCAATACAATTGTGGTAAATCTCCACCTTAAAAGCATGTAAGTAAGAATTGGTTTTTGTTTGCATGAAGTATCGAAAGGAAAAGTATAATCGTTGTTAAGACCTCGCTAAATGCTTGTTAAGGATGTTAAATCCATGTCAAATCCTTTTTGAATCGCCAAAATGCTCGTAGATTCGGACATGTTTAAAAAAATCAATCTTTCATTTGCGACAGTATTTGCTCTTATAGGCTTACTAGTTTGGTTAGCCTTTTTACAGTATTCTTGGCTGGAAGAAGTGCGCATTGCCCAACGAAAGCAACTCACCGAATCCGTTGAAGCAGCGGGGGAAAATATTCGCTCACGGTTTAACAGCACCCTTTCTGATATCCATGTGCTCTTTCAGTTTATTCAGGCTGATACCAAGCAAAAAATTCTGTATCAACTTCGGCAGCGGTTAACCGATTTGGATGCATCACATCCATATTTTGAGTTTACAGATGAAATTTTACTGTTTGAGTCAGAAGCGGAAGAATTGTTTTCCTACAGTCCTGATTTATCAACTGTTACAGAATTAGATAGAGCATACATTGAATCGTTACAAGAAAAAAAATTATTACCAACATCCCAAAAACAAGTGGGTTACCAACTCACTCAATTTGAGAAACAGACGTTAAATTTAGGTAAGGATGAATCGTTCTTAGTGTATGTGCATGCACGTTTACCTGAGTTTACATTCACACAAAATCCATCAAAATCGCTAAAACAATGGTCTAAGCAATCCATTTCCTTTTGGGGGAATTCTAAATTTTGGGTGATCTTAGTGCGATTGAATCAGGAAAAGCTTCAATCTTTTTTGCAAGAGTCACTTGTGGCTAATTATTTGGGACAAAATGCAAATGAATTGTACAATTGGGGACTTACCCATGCAAATGAAATCTTATTTACTAATGATGAGCAAGCAATTTTACCGGATTCTGCTGATGTGAGACTAAGTATTGGAGAGTTAAAGGGAAATGCCGTGATTTTTATACAATCCGAAACGAGTGTGAGTACTGTTGATGGATTTGATTTTAAGGTTCTTCAAGACATAAAAACAAATAGTTATGAATACAAAATTGAATCTGAGTTTCCATCCATTTTGGATAAAAAAATTGAACTCAAAGACCGTTTGAGGAACATCAACCCGGATTCCATTTTATCCATAAACGTATTTAAGGGCGACAGAGATGAACAACTTGCTACTTCCACCTATCAGTTTTTTGTTCAGTCTAAATCAGGTTCTTTGGATGCCTTTGTAAATCAAACAAAATGGAAAAATTTGAGCTTATCGTTTGGTATTCTTGGTCTTCTTGGTTTAAGTCTGGTAATGATAGCCTGGAATGCCAATCGGTTAAAAGAAACGGCGCATCAACAAATGGATTTTGTGGCCGGGGTTTCCCATGAGCTAAAAACTCCACTAGCTGTAATTCGTTCAGCCGCAGAAAATGTAGCAGATGGGGTTATCACAAAAGAAGATCAATTGAAAAAGTACGGAAAGCTGATTGTTGCGGAGGGGCAACGTTTAACCGGTATGGTGGAGCAAATTTTGGAATTCGCAGGCATTCAAGCTGGCAATAATCCAATCAAACGAGTTGATGTATCAAGTTTTGAGTTGGCTCGAGAGTTGGAGTCAGAATCGTTACTTATGGTTCAAAATCAAGGTTTTGAATTACATTGGTACCAACATCCACAGTTACCGATTATTTCTGCTGATACCAAATACATGAAGGCAGCTTTTATGAACCTACTCACGAATGCATTAAAGTACAGTGATAAAGAAAAACGGATTTTGGTTCGATGGTCCTTAACTGATTGGCGAAAACAACGCGCATTGGCAATTTCAGTTCAAGACTTTGGTATGGGGATTCACCCTTCTGATCAAAAAAAGCTCTTTAAACCTTTTTTTCGAACGGACGAGGCCAAAGCGAAGCAAATTCGAGGTAATGGGTTGGGCTTACATTTAGTTAAACGATGGATGCTAGCACATAACGGCGATATCGAACTGGAAAGTAAACCCGGTTTAGGATCAACGTTCACTTTATTTATTCCAATATCAGCATGATGGCAAAATTACTGTTAGTTGAAGACGAACCCGGACTCATCCTCACATTACATGATCGGTTTGTAAATGAAGGATATCAACTAGAAATTGCAGAAGATGGCGAAAAAGGTTTTAAGATGGCCTCAACCTGTGATTATGATTGCATTATTTTGGATGTGATGTTACCTAAAAAATCAGGCTTGGATGTATGTCGCGATTTACGGGCAAAAAATTGCCACACACCTATTTTGATGCTAACTGCGAAAGGTCAGGTAATAGACAAAGTATTGGGTTTAAAAATGGGGGCAGATGATTATCTATCTAAACCATTTGATTTCATGGAGTTGCTCGCTCGAATTGAAGCCCTACTTCGTCGTAATGCATTTTTAAAACCGTCTAAAAATCAAGAGCAATCGTACTATTTTGCTGATGTTGAAGTTTCTATTGCTCGTGGTGAAGTATTAAAAGCGGGCGAACCGATTACCGTTTCTGCTAAAGAATTTCACTTGCTGCATTTTATGTTGGAGCATGAAGGGGAACTGCTTACTCGTGAACGCCTTTTGGATGAGGTTTGGGGGTATGATGCCATGCCAACTACGCGCACCGTTGATGTTCACATTGCGTGGCTTCGGCAAAAATTAGAAGTGGATCAACGTCATCCTAAACATATAGTAACCGTTCATGGCATGGGTTATAAATTTGTGAGGTGATAGTTTATACTCCCTCTAAAAACTCACCCATCAGCTTGTTGAATTCGTCAATTCCATCGCGCGATTCAGATGAAATCCCAACCACAGGCACTTCAATATTCATACCTCGAAGTATTCGTTTTAAACGAGCTAAACTCGACTGCTGTTGATTTTTTGAAAGTTTATCCAATTTGGATAGAACGCAACTAAAGGCAATGCCATGTTCAGCCAACCAAAAAACAAAATCTTTATCAAGAGCAGAAGGTTCATGTCGAGCATCAATAATCACAAAAACCATGTTCAAGGTTTCGCGTTTGAGCAAATACTCTTGCATGTGTTCACCCCAAATCTTTTTTTCAGCTTTTGAGACTTTGGCAAATCCGTATCCTGGTAAATCGACCAAATAAAACTTCTCGTTAATCAGATAATAATTTAGTTCTCTTGTTTTCCCCGGCGTATTACTTGTTTTGGCTAGTTTTTTGCGATTGGTGAGCGCATTGATTAAAGAACTCTTGCCTACATTTGAACGACCGGCAAAGCAAACTTCTGGCAAGCCATCGGTTGGGCAATGTTCAATACTTGGCGCTGATTTTACAAAAGTTGCTTGTTTGATATCCATAATAAAAATGCATTTGGAATGATTGTAGCATCGATAGCTGAAAGTTGAAGGCTAAAAGT
>CAZIQX010000221.1:5057-5126 GCA_964541325.1 uncultured Chitinophagales bacterium
CTAAAGTCTAAAGTCTAAAGTCTAAAGTCTAAAGTCTAAAGTCTAAAGTCTAAAGTCTAAAGCCTAAAG
>CAZIQX010000222.1:0-2596 GCA_964541325.1 uncultured Chitinophagales bacterium
AACTTTTCGATTCATCCTACCGGTTTGTTCCGGGGAAATGTAATGCAGGGTACCTTCGGCTACATCGCTGATGTGTTCAATTTGCTCACCAATATCTGCACGTGTTGAAATCCCAAAATCAATAATTTTTACCTGATTGGTTTCAGGGTTTACTACAATGTTTTTAGGTTTTATATCGCGGTGAATTACATTATTGGAATGAATTTGATCCAGAATATCAGCTAATTGAATTGCTATATGCAAAAAACGCTCAATACTTAATTCACCATGGCTTCGGATATCCTTAAGGGAAACAGCGCCAAAGTCTTCTGTAATTAACACCGGACGATTATCATGCTGTGCTAAATCATGATATTGAATAATTCCTTCGTAGGTAAACGTTTTGCCGATTTCAAATTCACGACGAATTTTAGCGATATCTTTTTGGGTTAGTTGTGATGCATGAAACGTTTTTATAATGACAGGATTTCCATTTTGTGCTTGTTTTGCACGAAACACGACAGACTTTGCACCTCTATGCAACTGTTCGATAATTGTATGTCCTGCAATTACTTCCATAAGCATCTAAACACCGTACCAAGTTAAAAGATTATAGGCCATCCAATAAGAGGCAAAGATCCAAAGACCTTCTGCAACTCCTACAAGCGCGGTAATATACCATTTTCTTTTTTGGATGAATTGTAAAACCAAAGGCATTATCGCTAAAATGATCACTTCCCCTAAAATGATGAAGTAAGGCGCCCTGCCAAACATGGGTGTATCTTTGTAATACCACCAACCTGCACCATAAGCGAAATGTTCGTATAGCGGCACAACCAAGCCTCCAAAAATGGCGGATTGTGCTACAACAAACCACATACTACGCTTCTGCAAGGCTTGCCAGGTCAAATACGAAAACTGAAACAGTATAGCAGTCCAGGCAAAAGGCATGTACAAAGGCGAAGAAAGCACGAATGGTCCGTGAGGGTCATACACCAACTTTTGGATATCGCTAACGAGCCAATCATCAGCCCAAAGTTCCGACCAACCGGTAATCAAGGCTAACAAAAAGAATCGGTTCAGAAGCGGGTCTTTGTGACGCACCAAAAAAACAATATCTAACGCAATAGTTACAAAGGTTAAAATACTGGCCGTGATGTACCCGGTTGGGAAAAAGGAATTCACAAAATGCCACGCGATAACCAAACACATGGTAGCGTACATGAATACCAGTTTATTATCAAAAAAAGCTTTCATTACGACTTAAAGATGCAATTTTGCTTTCAATTTTAAACCTGTCATAGCTGCTTTTAGCGCAACTTTATGCATAAACGGAATATGCCCTGTCCATGGTAAACCTTTATTGTACCGTTTTTGATCTTCCCAACGCAAAATAGCTAATAGTAAGGGTTCGTGTAAATCCCAAATTTTACAGGGTTTTGCCTTTGAACCTGATTTATCCAAAATACAGTTAACAGCTCTTCGAGCAGCTTCATTAGCACCTTCCATGGTTGCCAAATCGGTATTGGTACGAACATAATCAGATGCCAGAAAAAAGTTCTGAATACGAGTAAAGGCATAAGGGCGCAATTCCCAGGTTTGAACTTTGTTCACCAATAAAGGTTCAGCATTATGATACAAACTTGTTAAGGCTACTTTGCGTTTATCTTGGATATCAGGATCGATAAACCAGGTCACTAACATCTCATCTTTGAGCATTTCTTTCCCATTCACATTCAAACTCTTTTTAAGTTGAGCCCAAATTTCCTGAATGATTTCTTCACGGGTACATTCACGCGCTGATTTTTTTACTTTGTCGGGGCCATGTTCCAGAATTCCCGGCGACTCCCAATCGGAAACATCAATAGAAATAATCCCTTTTACTTCCCCATTAGCGTATTGATTGATATCAAAATCTTTCCAGAACTGAAGTTGTGAAATAGAGGTTAATGCCCAAGGTGTATCAATGTAAATGGCATGGCCGTGAACAATTTTCACATCTTCATTCAAATACAATTGTACGCCGTTCATCCAAGCCACATCCGGTGCTAGTTCTTTCACATATTCCAATGTTGGGTCGATATGAATCATGGTTTCGGTAATCCACTCAGCCATAACTTCTACTGGAACGGCGCCAATGTAGTAATCAGCGGTTACCAGCTCCTCTTTACCGTCTATTTCAACCGTTACACCGGTTATACTTTCCGTTGCATAATCGCTGTGAATGGCTTTTACTAGAGCATTTTTGTGATACTTCACTCCTTTTTTGGTGAGGAAATCCATCCACGGATAAATCCAAACATCGTTGGTGGGTCCGTCTAACACACGGTCGGTGGCATCGCCGGGTGTAATCATATCAAAAATAAGTTGTAGAAAAATATCGCCACCGGTTTTTGTACTTGCTTCTTTAGCTTTTGCAGCTACTAAAGTACGTGTAAGTCCTTCCGCTAAAATGGATTGATAGGCGTGATTAAAACGATCGGCTTCCAAAAATTCCCACCAACCAATACGTTCATATTCCTGAAAGCGGCGGTCTTTGCAGGAGGTCATGAGTTGCCAAACACGCTCCGCAAAAAACTTCTTGCCTTCTTCGGTTATACCCAAATCAGAATGAAAA
>CAZIQX010000222.1:2606-5123 GCA_964541325.1 uncultured Chitinophagales bacterium
GCTTCATGGTATCGGTTACGTGTTGGTAAAAACGTGGAAAAAAACGAAATCCATGCTCACCGGGCAAATCTTGGCGTCCATCCGTTCCGGAATGTGGAACAGGAATACTGCGTGCTTTACCACCCGGAATTACCTTTTTTTCGTAAACGGTTACATCAAATCCTCGTTCAATGAGCTCGTGCGCGGCACTCATACCTGCAACACCACCCCCGAGAATAACAACTTTATTCCCCATAATATCCCCTAAAATTTAAGTATTGACGGTTAAGGGTGGAGAATACACCTAAGCGTTGGAGTTGTCAATATCCTACAACAAGTATTTATGGTTTTTATGGAAGTAAAAAATCAGGCGAGCCATTTCGATAATTCTAAGTGCTTATGCTGCAAACACGACTGAAGTAATTGTTCAGTTGGCATTACGGTTACAGGAGCGTCAATTAGTTTGAGTAACTTATGGTTAGGATTATTGAGCTCAACAAAGAGTTTGGCTGTTTTATTTTCTTTAATGATGCGGCTTAGAATTAGAATATGAATGGCTTTGTTCCCCTGTTCAAAGACATAAAAACCCAAACCACCGAATATAAAACTGAAAAAAAGTAATCCTAAAACGATATAAAATTGTTTTCTCATGACTAAAATTACACAGTTTAATTATGCTGTATGGTGAATATCTTAACAATAAAGCGATATCAATATCGATTCATAAACTCTTTGGAACGTTTTTTTTTTCATATTTGCTTAGTGTAGCGTAACCAAAATAAGACGAATCATGAATATCTTAGTAATTGAAGACGAAAAAAACGTAGCCTCTTTCATCAAAAAAGGTCTTGAAGAAAATGGCATGATTGTTACCCTAGCCTATGACGGGGAAACAGGGCTTAGTTTATTGCAAGAACAAGATTTTAATGTAATCGTGCTGGATGTGATTTTACCACAGGTAAACGGTTGGGATGTTTGTGCAAAAATCAGAAAACAATTGCGTTTAAAAACCCCCATTTTGATGTTAACAGCTCTATCGTCCACCGATAACTTGGTAAAAGGTCTGGAACAAGGCGCTGATGATTATTTGGCCAAACCATTCAAATTTCAGGAATTATTGGCTCGAGTGAAAGCATTAGACCGTCGCAACCGCAACCAAGTGGCCACACAATCGGTGTTAAGTTTTGAAGACATCGAAATGAATACTGATCAAAAATCGGTGCAACGAGCTGGCACACCCATTAAATTGACCTCTAGAGAATACAATCTGCTCGAATTCTTCCTGAAAAACCCCAATAAAGTCATTTCCCGAATGGAAATTCTTGAAAATGTGTGGGGCGTTAATTTCGACTTAGGAACGAATGTAGTCGATGTTTATGTGAATTATTTACGAAACAAAATTGAAAAGAATTTTTCCAAAAAAGTGATACATACCGTGGTAGGTATGGGTTATATTCTTCGCAACCACCCTTAGCGAAGTGAACTATGACTCTAAAAACCCGGATTGCCCTTACGTTTTCCGTAATTACGGCCATCATTCTTATTTCTTTAAGCCTGAGTATTTATTGGTTTTCTTTCAGTTATAATGAGATACAATTCTATGACCGCTTGAATGAGCGTGTTAGTGTAGCCTCACAATATTATTTAGGTGAAAAAGAATACGGCCAAAAACTCATTGAAGAAATCCGGGTTAAACATTTACAATTATTACCTCAAGAGAAAGAATTCATTCTTCCATTTGATGATGTGATGAATTTGGATGATTTCCCTGATTCTCTGAGTACCCTATTTTCTCCCCTATTTTTACAAGAAATTGTAGCAAACGATAGCGCCCGATTCCGAAATGGTGATGTAATGGCAATAGGTCGAGTTTATCGGAATAAATCATTTCCTCATATTGTAATCGTTAGCGCATTCGATCAGTTTGGGGTGGAAAAAATGAATGATTTACGTACCAAGTTATACGCCCTATTCTTTGTGTATTTATTGATGGTGTTCATTATTGGTAGAATTTATGCGACTCAAATTTTACGGCCGGTAAAAAAAATCATTCACAAAGTAAATCAGATTCGCTCGAATAATCTTCATATCCGACTAGATGAAGAAAAAGAACCGGATGAGTTAGGAGAAATTTCCAAAACGTTTAACCGCTTAATGGATCGCATTGAAACGAGTATTGAAATACAGAATAACTTTGTTTCGAATGCATCGCATGAACTCAAGAATCCATTAACAGCTATTCTTGGGGAAATAGAAATCACTTTATCAAAAGAGCGAAGCAATGAGGAATATCATCGTTCTATGGAGAAAATATCACGAGAAGCTTCCCGCCTTCATAAACTTACCTTACACTTATTACGCCTGGCACAGACAAGTTTTGATGAAACAACCCTGCATACACAAGAATTCAGAATGGATGATTTGTTGTTTGATATCAAAGAGGACTTAGAAGAATCGAATAGAGCTAATAAAATAACGATACATTTGGATGAATTACCTGAAGACCCTGAACAATTGGTTGCGCGTGGTAGTGAGGAT
>CAZIQX010000223.1:0-1446 GCA_964541325.1 uncultured Chitinophagales bacterium
ATTTTTACCGAATTGAAAGATGTCGAGTACTTTAACAAGGTTAACGTTTTATTTAGTGGGATTGCTTGGCCAAATGGACAGGATTTTAGTGCCGATACTATTGCCATCGAACTTAAAGAGTTTGCAGGTACTCATTCATCCACCGAACAGTAAAAAAAGTCCGGTAAAGATTTATCCAGAAGAGACTGTATTTCATGGCTGAATTTCGCTTCGCTTCATAACATTTCTCTTCGTGGTGCCTTCGGTATCACTCTGTGGTACTATGTGTATCGTGGCATCTTCCATGTCGCGGTACCTTCGGTATCATTAAAGAACCTAATAGCTATTTACACATTCTGGGGCAAGCCAAGAATGACCTAAGGACAACGCATCACCCCCAAACTACCCCAACAACGGACTCAGCCATTTTGCCATTTCATCCACAGAATATCCTTTTCGGGCAGCATAATCGTGCAGTTGATCTTCACCAATTGCGCCAATTCTAAAGTATTCTGCGTCCGGATGTGCATAATACATTCCACAGACGGAGGCCGCCGGCGACATCGCCAAGGATTCCGTTAAGCTGATTCCGGTATGGTTTTCAACATCCAACAACGTAAACAGCGTCAGCTTTTCGGTGTGGTCGGGTTGTGCGGGATAACCGGGCGCCGGACGAATTCCCTGATATGCTTCCTTTATCAATTCTTGATTTGTAAACTGCTCGTTTGCGGCATATCCCCAAAACTCTTTTCGCACGCGTTCATGCAATAATTCAGCGAAGGCTTCTGCTAATCGGTCGGCTAATGCTTTCACCATGATTTTGTTATAATCATCGTGATTCGAGGCATAGTAGGCTTCCAATTCTTCTACACCATCTCCACATGTAACGGCAAATGCACCGATATAATCGGTTATTCCTGCTTCTTTAGGTGCTATAAAATCGGCTAAAGCTCGGTTCGGCTGACCTTCTCGTTTCTCGGTTTGTTGTCGTAAGGTATGAAACGTAGCCACTTGCTGCTGACGACTTTGATCCGCAAAGACTTCCACATCATCCCCCACTGCATGGGCTGGAAATAGCCCAAATACGGCATGTGCTTTTATGGATTTTTGTTTAATGATATCATCCAGTATATCATTGGCATCCTTAAATAGTTTTCGTGCTTCTTCCCCAACAATTTCATCCTCAAAAATGGTCGGATACTTCCCGGTTAATTGCCAGGTTATAAAGAATGGAGTCCAATCAATATACTTTCGTATTTCTGCTAAATCGTAGTTCCGTAACTCGTGAACACCTGTCAAAACCGGCTTCACAATTTCATGTGTAGTAAATGTAAGTTGCTTTTTATTGGCTCGAGCCTCATCCAACGAAATAAACGTTTTCTTTTGTTGGCGTCGGGCATGGTCTTCCCGCATTTTGGCGTATTCAACCCGAATATCAGCCATAAACCCCTCTTTTTGCTGATCGGA
>CAZIQX010000223.1:1456-5030 GCA_964541325.1 uncultured Chitinophagales bacterium
CACCGAACGCGATGCATCCAATACGTGAACCGTTGCACCGGAATAATTCGGAGCAATTTTAACCGCTGTATGAATTTTTGAGGTAGTAGCCCCACCAATCAACAGAGGAATCGTAAATCCTTCACGTTCCATTTCTTTGGCCACGTGAACCATTTCATCAAGCGAAGGGGTAATCAAACCGCTTAAGCCAATAACATCCACTTGATGACGACGAGCTTCTTCGAGAATTTTTTGTGCCGGAACCATCACCCCGATATCAATCACTTCATAATTATTACAGGCTAAAACCACGCCTACAATATTCTTACCGATATCGTGCACATCGCCCTTCACCGTTGCCATTAACACTTTTGCAGCAGGTTTGGCATCCGAAAGTTTCAACTTGGCTTCTTCAATGTAGGGAATCAGGTAGGCCACGGCTTTTTTCATCACACGCGCACTTTTCACCACTTGAGGCAGGAACATCTTCCCTTCCCCGAACAAATCACCAACCACATTCATACCGTCCATGAGTGGACCTTCAATTACATGAATCGGCTCGGGATATAACTGACGCGCTTCTTCGGTGTCTTCATCAATATAATCCACAATTCCTTTGATTAGCGCATGTTTGAGGCGTTCTTTTACATCCCAACTGCGCCAATCGTCTTTTTCTTTTTCCTGGATAGATGAATCCGACTTGATGGACTCCGCATAATCCACGAGCCGTTGTGTGGCATCCGGACGACGATTTAAAAGCACATCTTCCACGTAGTCGAGGAGTTCCTTGGGGATTTCCTCATAAACTTCGAGCTGTCCGGCATTTACGATTCCCATGTCCATGCCTGCTTTAATGGCATGATACAAAAACGCAGCATGCATGGCTTCCCGAACACGGTCGTTTCCACGGAATGAGAACGAAATGTTACTTACCCCACCGCTTACTTTAGCATACGGCAGGTTTTCTTTAATCCATTTGGTGGCATTGATGTAATCCACCGCATAATTGTTATGATCTTCGATTCCGGTAGCCACCGTTAGAATATTCGGATCGAAAATAATGTCTTGTGGCGGGAATCCGATTTCGAGCAGTATGTCGTAGGCTCGTTTGCAAATTTCGATACGTCGTTCGAAAGAATCCGCCTGACCTTGTTCATCAAACGCCATCACGATAACAGCAGCGCCATATTGCAGACATTTTTTGGCCTGTTCACGAAACTGAGCTTCACCTTCTTTTAAGCTGATGGAATTCACAATTCCTTTGCCCTGCAAACATTTAAGACCGGCTTCAATCACACTCCACTTCGAAGAATCGAGCATCACAGGCACTCGGGCAATATCCGGCTCTGAGCCAATCAAGTTAAGAAAACGAGTCATAACGGCTTCCGAATCAATCATCCCTTCATCCATATTGATATCGATGATTTGGGCACCATTTTCCACTTGTTGACGCGCCACTACTAAGGCATCTTCGTACTTTTCTTCGCGAATCAAGCGGGCAAACATACGCGATCCTGTGATATTGGTACGCTCGCCCACGTTTACAAAATTTGTTTCAGGTCGCACCACAAGGGGTTCTAAGCCACTGAGACGCAGATACTTTTCCTGGGGCACAGGCATGCGGGGCGTTACGGTTTTAACGGCTTCTGCAAAAGCGCGAATGTGATCCGGTGTAGTTCCACAACAACCACCTACAATGTTCACAAAATTCGACTCGGCATAGTCACGAATCTGTTTTTGCATAAATTCAGGAGATTCATCATACTCACCAAACTCGTTCGGTAAGCCTGCATTGGGATATAAACTGGTAAATACTCCCGATTTTGTGGCTAACTCCTCAATATAAGGACGCATTTGCTTAGAGCCCAACGCACAGTTTAAACCGATAGAAATCACATGTTTGTTGTGAGATATCGATATTAAAAATGCTTCGGTGGTTTGTCCGGATAAGGTTCTGCCGCTCATATCCACGATCGTGCCCGACATCATGATGGGTAAGGCTATGCCTTTTCGTTCGAACACGCGGTCGGCAGCCATGAGTGCCGCTTTGGCATTTAGCGTATCAAATATGGTTTCAATGAGGATGATATCCACGCCACCATCCACTAAAGCATCTATTTGCAGCTCATAAGCTTCGCGGACTTTGTCGAAGGTGGTGGAACGGTAACCGGGGTCGTTTACATCGGGAGAAAGGGATAACGCTTTGTTGAGTGGGCCCACCGAACCGGCTACAAAACGAGGTTTTTCCGGTGTTTTTGCGGTATAGGCATCACAGGCTTGTCGGGCAAGTTTGGCTGAAGCGAGATTCAACTCACGCGATAAATCCGACATGTTGTAGTCTTCCATCGAAATCGGATTCGAGTTAAACGTGTTGGTCTCGATGATATCTGAACCGGCTTCGAGGTATTGTTCGTGGATTCCCTTGATGATGTGCGGCTGCGTGATGGATAATAAATCGTTGTTTCCTTTTAAATCGCTGGGATAATCTTTAAAGGGCTCGCCGCGATAATCTTCTTCGGTAAGGCGATGTTTTTGAATCATGGTTCCCATAGCGCCGTCGAGTACTAAAATGCGCTGCGTAAGAGCTACTTTAAAGAGCTCGGAATGTTTGGGTGTATGTAACAAGGTTGTAAAGCGTTAGTTCTTTAAAAAATCGAAGAAATATAAGGAAAAAGCCATGTTCACGTTATCGCGGAATCGTAATAGGCATTGTCCTTGCCGGCTCTTATGTCGCAGGCGTATTCGCCTGTGACTGACACTGATTTATGTCGCAGGCGTCCTCGCCTGTGACACACCCATCTTATGTCGCAGGCGTTTTCGCCTGTGACACACTTCCCCGGTTACCACGTTCACGTCATTGCGGGCTTGACCCGCAATCCAGAAAACGCTTGGAAGTTTGATTAGCGAAGCGTAGCTGGATTTTAGCGAACTTCGCCTGATGCGACTTAGCAACGTGACGAATTTTTAGCATAAAAACTCAACTAAAGAAGTTTACCCAAACCTACCACTTAACTGACGTAACAGACACTGAGACCGCAATTACGATAGTCTGATTCGGGGTCACCCCTCCTTCTTTGTCGTCAAGTTTAGTTCTGTATTATATTCTTCTTTAGGTTCTTCTGTTAAAAATAATTCGAGTTCCTTTTTGTTATTGAAACCACCAATTTTTTGTCTGTAAGTCGCTGCAATTTTTGGATTTTCAATTTCAAGCTTTCTCTCTCTGCTGATTGACAAAAATTCTACATCTTGGTCAATTCCTAAAAACCGCCTGTTTGCCAAATTTGCTGCAATCCCTGTTGTCGAACTACCTGTGAATGGGTCTATAATCCAAGCGTTTGGCTTTGTCGAAGCCAAAATAAGTCTTGTTAAAACTGAAAGCGGTTTTTGTGTTGGGTGTTTGCCACACGACTTTTCCCAAGGTGCAATTGCCGGAAGTTTCCAAACATCTTTCATTTGCTTGTCTCCGTTGAGTTGTTTCATCAGTTCATAATTGAAGTAATGAGGAACTTTTTCGGATTTTCTTGCCCAAATAATTTGTTCTGTTGAGTAAGTGAAATAACGGCAAGAAAAATTTGGAGGGGGATTGGTCTTTTCC
>CAZIQX010000224.1:0-5025 GCA_964541325.1 uncultured Chitinophagales bacterium
TCACTCATGCAAGTCGTGAAATACCTTAAGTCATTATCATCAATCTTTACAAACGCTTACCTATTTTGATTGAAAACCCGCTGTTTTTAGCTTATTTTCAGCCGGAAAAGCGCTTACAACATTCAACCCGAGCCTGTGCGATGTTTACCACACAAGAAGAAATAATCCAATCCATTCCTTCCTACTTGCGTCAGTTTGTAGTGGAGCAACATTACGATGAATATACACCTCAAGACCATGCCGTTTGGCGATACATCATGCATCGAAACGTGGCTTTTTTAAAGGATAAAGCGCATGAAGCTTACATGAATGGACTGGTTCAGACAGGCATTACGCTTGAAAAAATTCCGAACATCATCGAAATGAATGAATGTTTAGGTAAAATTGGATGGAAAGCCGTTGTTGTTGATGGGTTTGTACCTCCGGCTGCTTTCATGGAGTTTCAGGCTCTTCGCATTTTGGTGATATCGGCAGAAATGCGGAATATCAATAATATTTTATACACCCCGGCTCCTGATATTGTGCATGAAGCTGCGGGCCATGCACCCATTATTGCCAATGAAGAATACAGCGAATATTTGCGCAAATTTGGCGAATACGGCATGAAATCGGTCTTTTCAAAAGAAGATTATGATATCTATGAAGCTATTCGATACTTATCCATTATTAAAGAATATCCCGATACACCCGAAGAAGAGGTTAAACGAGCCGAAGCTGATTTAGAAGAAAAAATGAAAGCGAACAATGCTCCTTCGGAATCTAATTTGCTCTCTCGCATGCATTGGTGGACGGTAGAGTACGGATTATTAGGTACTCCTGAATCATTTAAGATTTTTGGGGCAGGGCTGCTTTCCTCAGTGGGAGAATCCAAACATTGTATGGACGATGTAGTAAAAAAAATCACCCTGGATAAAGATTGCGTAAACTTTGCTTACGATATCACTACCATGCAACCACAACTCTTTGTAGCACGTGATTTTGCGCATTTAACCGAAGTTTTGGAAGAATATGCCGATCATATGTGCTTCCGAATAGGCGGATTAACTGCACTTGAACAAGTTCGTAATTCACGGTTTGTAGGCACATTTGTGTTGGAATCAGGGATTCAGGTTAGTGGCCTCATTACAGATATTCGTTTAGATGACAAAGGTGAAATCGCGTTCATCAAAACAACAGGTCCGAGTGCTTTAGCTTATCATGACAGTCAGTTAAATGGTCATGGAATCGAATACCATACTGATGGCTTTAGTAGCCCAATTGGTACATTAAAAGGTCTGGGAAAGTCATTAAATGCTTTAAGTGACTCCGAATTGCTTCGTCTTGGAATAGTGGAAAACAATCGTGTTTCTCTTGAGTTTGACAGTGGCATAACAGTAAGCGGCGTAATTGAATCCTTAACATCAAACAATCAAAATGAGTTGATGCTGATTAGTTTTTCGGATTGTACAGTTACATGGAATGAAGAAATCCTTTTCAAACCCGAATGGGGGAATTATGATATGGTAATCGGTTCTCGTGTAATTTCTGCCTATTCAGGTAGTGCCGATAAAGAACATTTTAATGTATATCCACCAAAATCAGAAAAAAAGGCTATCAAAATAACGCATACAGATGAACAGAAATACCTGTTCAAGTTATACACTTTTATCAGGGAAATGCGTGAGTCCGGAATCATAAAAATGGATGGGTTATACATGGTTCACAAACAATTGCAAGAGAACTATCCCAAGGAATGGCTTCTACGTTGGGAAATTCTTGAAATTTTGATGGGTAATCATATTGAAGACAAACTCATTGATATTATTCACAACGAATTGCTTGAATTACGATCGGTTAATGAAACCTACCACAATGTAATTTCTGGTGGTTTAAGTATGATATTAGCCAAATAAACGATTTAAGTTGGCAACCTGTTCTAAAAAGCCTTAGCATTAGCCTTAAGGCTTTTTTATAGAAAGGAATATGTTGAACAAAGTAGTTATTACAGGCGCAAGTAAAGGAATTGGGTTCGAATTAGTTAAAACATTTGCTGCAAATGGTTTTGAGGTTTATGCTCTTTCAAGAACAAGTCAAACTTTGAAGAACCTTCAAAACGAGTACCCGAATCTTCGCGTACATCAACTTGATATCACTGACACCAACAATGTTGAACATTTTGTTAACAGTGAAAACCTTTCTGATATCAGAATTTTGATAAACAATGCTGGTTTACTAATAAATAAACCATTTTGGGAACAAACCGATTTAGATTGGCAAAATCAATTCAATACCAATGTATTAGGACCTGTTCACCTTATTCGGGCGCTCAAAAATAGGTTTACGGCCAATGCCCACATTGTAAATATTTCAAGTATGAGCGGCTTACAAGGTAGCTCAAAATTTCCAGGATTATCTGCTTACAGCGCAACTAAAGGTGCCTTAAGTGTCTTAACTGAATGTTTAGATGCTGAATTTTCAGGGTCAATATCCGTTAATGCATTATGCCTGGGTGCAGTACAAACTGAAATGTTAGAACAAGCTTTCCCCGGCTATAAAGCGCCTGTAACTGCAGAAAACATGGCAACTTTCATTTATCAATTTGCCACTGAATCCGGAAAATTCATGAGTGGAAAAATTATTCCTGTTGCAAAAAGTAATCCGGAATAATGGTTAAAACCTTGAAATTCCTTATTCTTGAACAGTTTTAAGAACCTTTAATTTTGATAATCTATGCGTAAACTCTTCCTTTTTGGATTCTTATTAATTGGATTAGTGAGTAATCTGCAAGCTCAAGCTTTTAAAATCATTGGCACCAATACGATTATGGGAGCTGCAACAGGTACTTCACTTGGGGCTGCCACTATGCTGATTTCAGGCACAGATGATTGGGGCGCTTTACGTGTCGGATTTGGAGCAGGAACATTAGCCGGTTTGGGCTTAGGAGTTTATGATGTTTCATATTCCTCAGGTTATATCGACGGATATTTAACTTCTGCATCAACAACTGGTCAAGTTATTGCCATGGATACTTTTTATGGTGCGGGAACTGGTGCTATCGTTGGATTTGCTATTAGTTTGATTGGTAATCAAGATATCCTTGAAGGCCTCAAAGTTGGTGGTGGATACGGTGCATGGGCAGGCTTCGCTTTTGGTTTAGCTGAAACATTCTTACTTGGTGCAGGTGGTGGTTCAGGTGGATATGGTAGCTCATATATGAGCGCACAACCCGTAAATGGCGTCATTCAATACCAAACACCAGGGTTTAATGTTGGTTTTGTTGCTCCATCCGGATTTTCTTATGTACGAGGCGGAAATCTAAATTGGTCACCTTCTGTAACAATTACCCACGCTCGTTTTTCTTTCTAATTTTTTTTCTACTTAAAAAAAAAGGCTCTTATTAGGAGCCTTTTTTTGTTTCATATCGTGATAACGTTTCTACAATGGATTTTACGGTTTCGATATTCCCGGATGTTGAAAAATGCACCCCATCGTTGGAGTAGTTCCAGGCTTGTAATTCAGCTCCCATCCTTCTAAAGTATGGATCAACAATAATTCCATCTTTATCACGAATTACTTCCTGATAAGCACGTATTTCAGCATTTGAAAGACTACCATTAAAAAAAGGATACTCATTAGCTAGATTTTCAATTACTAGTGAAGGTGACATCCAGATAATGGGATTTCGTGTTTCCAAACTTTTCAAAGCTATTTGAATTGAGTTTACATTTTCCCAAAAATCAGTTAATGAGACTAAAGGTCGATTTGCTGCATAATTGGGTTTGAAGGCGTCCCAGGTTCCCATAGAAACAATGACCCAATCCGGTTCATGTGCGAGTACAGTTTGACCCAAATCTTTTAAAATTTCTGTGCTTGTTTTTCCTGAACATGCTCTGTTAATCACTTGAATTTCGTTATCTGTACCGAGATTAACTGCGTACTCAAGCATGCTTG
This sequence comes from uncultured Chitinophagales bacterium, assembly GCA_964541325.1. GTDB lineage: Bacteria > Bacteroidota > Rhodothermia > Balneolales > M1805 > M1805. Next base: position 3,931 of record CAZIQX010000224.1, read on the forward strand.
CCCAACCACCTTTTTCATCAGCTGATGTATCACCTATTAAAACTATTTTATCTTCATCTTTAAAAGGGGTTTTTGCGATTTGCTGTATAAAGTCATCGGATTTTAGTAACTCTAATGCAGCCCCTTTTGCATTGGCTTGAAATTCGTCGTACTTGGATGATAATTCTGTCTCTTCTAATCCAAGTATTATTGCCTGAGCGTGTTTATTTATCGTTAAACCAGGCAAAAGGGTTGAATCCTGAATATTTAGATAAGGTAATAAATACTTTATAATTTCTGATTCTTTCATGTATAGGCTTTCTTTAGTTGTTCAACTAGCTCAACTACACCTTCTGAGGCAGGAGCTTGAATAAAAATATGTGCGTTTTTTCTTTCTGAAACAGGTGGCAAAACTGGATCAACTATGTAAATGGGCACATTAGGCTGTACATAGTGCAATAAACTTGCTGCTGGATATACTAACAGAGATGTACCAATTACGATAAAAATATCAGCCGATAGTGTTTCAAACATGGCTTCTTCCATTTTAGGAACCATTTCACCAAACCAAACAATATTAGGTCTTAATTGGTAACCTCTGTCACATTTATCTCCTACAAATAGTGATTTATCCCCAATATAAATTACATCTTGAGGATGATTGTCAGGAATGGCTTCAAACAAAGATCCATGAAGATGAATAACGTGTTCTGACAATGCTTTTTCGTGTAAGTCATCAACGTTTTGAGTAATAATGGTAACATCTGCAAATGTTTCTAGCTCTTTAAGTGCATGATGCGCAACATTGGGCTGGGCGTGATAAGCTTGTTTCCGTCTATCATTATAGAATTGAAGTACCTTTTCAGGATTTCTATACCATGCATCTATTGACGCTACATCGTGTACATTGTGCCCCTCCCATAAACCATCGTGATCCCTAAATGTTGATAAGCCACTTTCTTTACTGATTCCTGAACCGGTTAAGACAACAATTTTAAGCATGAAAAAATATAGTCAGTTCCACAAGTAAAGTAAAAAGTGTTTAATAGTTAATGTCCCATATCCATCAAAAAAAAAGCCTTGTGAAGACAAGGCTTTTGAGAGTGGGGTAAAAAA
>CAZIQX010000225.1:0-5012 GCA_964541325.1 uncultured Chitinophagales bacterium
GCTTTTTTTGGAGCACCAATACCATTAAAAGATCATGCCTATCGGGCCTGTAAAACAGCCATTCGCATGCAACAAAAACAGGCTGAATTACGCCTAAAATGGACCAAAGAACCCGAGTGGCCTGATGTAGTTCATTACATGATGACACGTATTGGTTTAAATTCAGGTCTAATGGTAACGGGAAACATGGGCTCAGGGCGTCGTTTCAATTACACAATGATGGGCGATAACGTAAACTTAGCGGCCCGTTGTGAAAGTGGTGCAAAAAGCTTTGGGGTGTATACAATGATCACGGAAGAAACTAAACGTATGGCTGAAATGCATGGAAATGATATTCTATATCGGTATTTAGACAAAATTGTGGTTAAAGGTCGTTCAATTCCCGTAAGTATGTACGAAGTTGTTGGATTTAAATCGGATTTGAAACCATCGGTGTTTGAATGTGTTGAATTATACGAAGCAGGGATGCTGGCATATTCACAACAAGATTGGGATAAAGCCATCAAGCTTTTAAAAGATGCCTCAAAATTAGAAGCTTGGCAGCCCAAAATGATGCCCAATGTAAAAGACAATCCGTCTATGATAATGCTTGAGCGATGTGAACAAATGAGACACCAACCACGCATTGAAAACTGGGATGGCGTTTTTGTTATGACCACAAAGTAAAAAATTCGTTGTTAAGCGGCTTAAAATGCCGTATCTTTAGAGTTCGAGGGCAAGTCCTATACGGCCAGCTCCCTTTGAACTCCATCAGGACCGGAAGGTAGCAGTGGTAGAAGGTTGTAGCGGTGCGATGTAGTAAGCTTGCTCTCTTTTTTTTCACCTATGCGCCTTATTTTATTTTTGTTTGAATATCATTTGCTATAAAAACAGCATGCTCTCGGGCATTTTCTATAAACCATTTGTTTGTTTGTAATCCACCACATACGACACCGGCCAAATACATGCCTTTTTTCGTTGATTCATGAGTCTCATCATCATAAATAGGAGTTTTAAATGCGTCGTTTGCATGTGGAATGCCCAGGTTATTCAATAAGGAATAATTCGGTGTGTACCCTGTCATGGCTAAAACGAAATCATTTTCGAGCACTTTTTCACCTTCAGGTGTTTGAACAATAATTTCGTGCTCTCGAATTTCCTTAACTGTGGAATGAAAATATGAGCGTATTTCACCGGATTTGATTCGATTTTCAATATCGGGCTTAACCCAATATTTTACACTTTCTTTAATAGCTCCACCACGAACTATCATTGTTACTTCTGCTCCATTTCGAAACGTTTCGAGAGCTACATCAACTGCGCTATTACCCGCTCCAATTACCGCAATTTTTTGGTTAGCATAAGGATGCGGTTCATCATAATAGTGTTTTACCTTGGGTAACTGTTCACCCGGAACGCCCAACATATTGGGTAATCCATAAAAACCCGTTGCAACAATTACTTTGGCTGCTTCATATCTACTTTTATTCGTCTGTACTACAAACCGTCCATCATCACCAGTCACTTTCTGAACTTCTTCATATAGATGAATGGGTAATTTAAACGATGAGCTAACTCTGCGGTAATAATCCAAGGCTTCTCTTCGCGTTGGTTTTGAACCATGCGATATAAACGGCACATTTCCCAATTCCAAACGATCAGAAGTGGAGAAAAACGTCATGTTTACGGGATAATGATAGATGGAATCAACTATGCTACCCTTTTCAATAATTAAAAAAGGGATATTTCGCTTTTGGAGTTCGATTCCACAAGCCAATCCAATAGGTCCACCACCAATAATAACTACCATGATTTTGCTTTTAGGTTGATGAAAAAAAAAGATAAAGAGTTAAAATAGGCGTACAGCAATTAAACACCTGTAAAAAGCTGCATCATTCCGAAAAAACCCAATTTAAAATAAGCCTATGTATCCAGTTCAAAGGTAACGTAACATAACCGACATGTCCCCCATTTGACGTTAAACACAAACTGAGCTGTTTATTTCGCTTAATGATTTCTTTTGGAATCACATTTGGCTTACAAAATGGATCCTGTTTACTGTGCAACAAAAGGGTTGGAATCTGAATTTGCGTTAAAAACCTATCTCCTGAACATTCCTTATAATAGTGCTCAGCATCTTGAAAACCATGAATTTTGGACGTGATTTCATCATCAAAATCATACAAACTTCTGCCATAGAATCTGGGTAATTCCGGATATACATGTCGCTTTTGTTCTAATTTCTTTGTTAAACTTCTCAAAAATTTGAGCTGATAAACCTGATTAAACCCTCGCATTAGCTCCAACGAACTTTTTTGCAAGCTATACGGTGCACTGATACACACTGCTTTTTTTACTTGTTTTTGAACTTGAGACGAACCTAAATAAACCTGTATCACATTGGCGCCCAATGAATATCCCATCAATATTAAATCCGCATTGGGGTACAATCTATTTATGTGAACAATCAATGTTTCGAGATCAGAGGTTTCACCTGAATGATAAAACCTACGTTGTTTGTTCATTTCAGTGCCACAACTACGAAAGTTAAGGGCAGCTACCTGCAAACCGGCTTTCAAACAGGCTTCGGCTAAGGATCGAATATAATATCGGCTCGAACTTCCTTCTAAACCATGAAGTAAAATGGCAATTGGAGCATCTTTTTGGTCTAATTCATACCAATCATACTCTAAAAAATCTTGATCAGGAGTTTCTATCCTTGTTCTCGTAGGTGTATATGCGATTTTTTCACTATAGAATAACGATGGAAAAACCGTGTTAACATGTCCGTTTGGAAATGTAAAAGGACGTTTTGGAAGGAGTGATGAATGAAAGTTGTGTAAATCGTGATGCATGTGAATTCGTATATTTGGCGCAATGTTTACCCTGCCCTTATAAGATACATGATGAAAACTGTTAGTGCTTCCCGAATTACGATGAATGAGTTGGTTATGCCCAACGATACCAATCCACTTGGAAATTTAATGGGAGGACAACTCATGAAGTGGATGGATATTTGTTCTGCTATTGCTGCTCAAAAACATTCTAACCGAACTGTTGTTACTGTAGCCGTTGATAGTGTTGAGTTTAAAAGTGCCATTAAATTGGGTGAAGTAGTTGTTATCGAAGGTGAGGTAACTCGCGCATTTACAACGTCAATGGAAGTATATATGCAAGTTTGGGCAGAAAATTTGAGAACGGGAAGCCGAAGATTATGTACCACATCGTATTACACCTTTGTTGCCGTTGATGCCGATGGAAATCCACTTCCAGTTCCTGCCATTCAGCCGGAAACGGAATATGAGAAATACCAATATGATGCTGCCGGGGAAAGACGCAAAATGCGTTTGGAGATGGCTAAAAAAACTGAAGAAGCTATGCTAAAACGGTAAGTTCCGATTACTTTTTTGTGAATGCTATAGTACTCAAGTTCCTTGGGTACGAAATACTATGCGGGATTTACATCATTATTTCACAAAAATTCTGAAATTAATTCTAGTTGATACTCAACCATACTAACATCAGGGAACCACTCAACGAACAACCGCAAATTTTCCAACACCTTTTTCACCGCCATTTTCATCAATAGCGATTACGAAATACACACCTGATGCGAGTTCTGATCCATCTTTTTGCCTAGGTATCCATTGAACGCGTCCACCTTTTGCATCAAACTCATCAACTAACATACCGGAAGTGCTCAAAACTCGTACGGTTGTTTCCTGTAAAAGCCCTTCAATAATCACTCTATTTTGCTCTAACTCTTTATAAATAATTGGATTAGGATAGATTTTAAGTGTTTTTCGGCCTGAATAACTTTCCGTGGTTACATCTACAAAACTAACTAATCCTAAATCTGTGGCAATGTAAATCTGCCCGTTATTATCGTTTATTGCAATAGACCGAATGGCGTTGGAAGGTAGCGGAGAGTTTTCCGTCGTAAACCGCTTGATGATACGATCGCCGTTTTCGGTAATGTGCCATAAACCATTCGCACTCGTTCCAATCCATTTTTGATTTACAGCATCTACAGCTATGGCAGTTACGTCGATATCACGAAAATAAATGGAATCATTCCCAACATTTCGTAAATATTCGGCGCGTCGATCATTAGCATTTCCCTCGATGATTCTTTCAGGAAACAGGTAACGAACAAGCCCACGAGTAGTTCCGACCCACATTTCACCACGCTTATCTTGTGCTAAAGCGGTTACCATATCGCTTGGTAAGAATCCTCGATCGGAATCTGATAGTAATTGGTAGCCTTGGTCATCACTATTCGTTTCCGGGTCGCCAATATCATACACCAAAACGCCACGCCCCACACCTGAACCGGTAGGCGCAAATAAAGGTATCCAAAATTGACCAAATGAATCAATGGATAAGCCGAAATAATGATCATTTGTGGCCACAATAGGTGTTTTTCGAAAACTTAACCACGAATCTGAATCAGGGCTATAGCGATAAAGAGCGTTATTTGTGCTGAAATAGTTGGTAGCCCATAAATATCCCTCTCGATCAAAATCAACGCCGGAGACCACCATAAAATGGGGCGCAGGGTCGATTCCCGTAATTTGAGGGGTGTTTGCAGGTATAAAAACCTGAACGGAATCAGTTGCCTTAGTGTACAATGCGATACCTTTCCCCCAGCTTCCAAAAGCGTAATAATCGTCAGAGACAGCCGTAGTATAATAACTCTCTCCGTTTGCTAAACGCATCGCCTCATTGGTTCTAAAGTTGATATTTTTCCACACTTCTCCATCAAAAATGTAAAAACCGGATTCAACAAAAGAAGTAGAAACACGACCCGGATTAAACGATGATGCAGAAACCAATTTTCCGTTTTCTATGTGCATTTGTGAAAAGAAATTCAAATAGGGGCCAGCGGGATTGTATCGGCGTGAGTTATTTGAAAGCAGGTTTACACTCAATAATCCCTGATTGGAAGTTCCAAGCGTTATTTGGTTATCAACCCACACAGCAACGGTAAATAGTGTGCCAGATCCGCTATTTCGAGACACATGACATGAACC
>CAZIQX010000226.1:0-4668 GCA_964541325.1 uncultured Chitinophagales bacterium
GCTTCCTTAATCATTAAAAAGCTAAAAGCAAACGGTTTGGTTGATTTAGATAAACATATTGTCGTGCAGGAAATAATAACTCCTGATGATTTCGAATCTCGGTTTAGAACGAATCGCGGAAGTATTTATGGCATTTCGTCTAATAGTCGATATGCTGCGTTTTTAAGACCCCGGAATCGTTCTCCTTTTGCTAAAAATCTATATGTAGTTGGCGGAGGAACTCATCCCGGTGGTGGCATTCCTTTGGTGAGTTTATCGGCCTTGCATGCAGTTACCTTGATTGAAAGGGATGCTATTTGAAAAGGTGTAAGGTGTTAGGTGTAAGTTTTAAGTTTTAAGTTGTAAGGTATTAGCGGTTTTTTCGGAAAGGTGTAAAGTGGGTCTTTTTGAGCGTTTTATGGTCATTGTTGGCACGACCCGCAATCAGGAAATCTAATCCCGCGGACAATTTGGTTTAAAGTTATACGAGTACCGAATCCCGAAGGCTTTCGGGATCAGCCACGTCCGTGGCGCGTTCTCACCGTCATGGTGGCGAAGGCCGCCATCTGATAGCAATTTTTGAGGGCTGTTTGTAGCTACACTACGTTTTACAACATTCCAGCCGCTACCTAGATTGCGGACTAAATCCGCAATGACTTAACCCACCATCGGGTATAGTCACAGGCGAAGACGCCTGCGACATATGTGATTAAAAATGTATTCCGCGGAAGTCCACGTCTGTAGAATTAGTCACAGGCGAAGACGCCTGCAACATAAGTGGCAAAGACGCCTGCGACATATGTAAAAAAATGTATCCCGCGGAAGTCCACGTCCGTGGGATACATATGCACTAATAGAAACGACTCACAATCATGGCAATGACTGTGAGTCGAATAAATAGAACTTAATCTCTACTCTGTAAGCGCGCTAAAAGCTTTAAAAACTCAAGATATAACCAAATTAAGGTTACCATAAGACCAAAAGCAGCATACCACTCCATAAATTTAGGAGCACCTCGCTTGCTTGCTTCTTCAATAAAATCAAAATCAAGAACGAGATTTAAAGCAGCAATCACAACAACAAACAGATTAAACACAATACCAACCATACCGCCATTTAAGCCAATTCCGATATTTACTCCGAAAAAGCTTAATATCCAGCCAATAAAATAGGTTAAAGCAATTCCACCTGTAGCCGCAACCACGCCTAATTTGAAATTCTCGGTTACAGGAATTAATCCCGAACGATATGCCAATAATAAACCACCGGCAGTTCCAAAGGTTAAAAGTACAGCCTGAACCACAATACCCGGAAAGCTTGCTTCAAAAATAGATGATATTCCTCCTAAGAAAAGTCCTTCAAATAAAGCATAGGCCGGAGCGGTGTACATCGCAATATTTTTTTTAAAAACGGTTATTAAACCTGTAATTAAACCACCTATCAAACCTAAAAACATTAGTCCGGTTGATGGTTCTCCGGGCGCCCAGGTTAAACTTGCACCAGTTAGCACAAGTAAAAGCATCAAAAAGGACTTATTTACAGTGCCTTCAATCGTCATGGCTGACGAACCTGAAGCGGTATGATACACTTCAGAGAAGACTTTTTCATTAATAGCAGGGTTACTTGTTCTCATAAGGGTTCCTATTATTTTAAAATGGGTGTATAGCCGATTTTGTCTAATTCAGATGCTATTGGTCCAAAATCGGTCAATTTTGTTTCAAGATGAACGGTTTTAGTTGCCAAATCGGCATTTACCTGTGCCGAATCGTCCATTTTATGGATGGCTAAGGTAATTCGTTTCACACAACCTCCACAGGTCATGTCATCAACAGTAAAATCAAAAGAGTTTTTCATAGGGTAAAAATGTTTGGTGTTGATGTCTAATATAACGGATAATGCCCGTTTTGAGACATAGACTTGATTTATGAATTTAATTACAAATGGTATGCAAAGAATATAAACACTGACAAAAAGACAATAAAAAAGCCCTGCAACCGGGGAGGCTGCAAGGCTTTGAATGAAATCCGATTTCCGTCTGGTTGGTTAGGTTGGTTGGGTATGATGAGACGGGAACGGAAACCGGATAAGCGGTTGGTTGGTTGGTTGGTTAAGGTCTTTAACTAAAAACGAATTATTCGATGCTAGTTAATTGATTTTGTAACGCCTTACTTAAAGCAAGGTAGAAGTAATCAGCGCGTTCAACATCCATATATTGACTAAATTCAACAGGATCAACATCAAGAAATAAGGTTGGATTTTTGATGTATTCGGTAGTTACATACGCTTTATAACGAAGAACCGAAGTTTTTCCACTCACACTTATTTCATCCAACTTTTTTAAAGCATCACTGAAATCCATTTCAGGATAATCAATACGTAAAACTAATAAGTTGAACATCGATGATTCCACGATAGCCGGTAAAGCATGATTGAGTCCTCTCATGTAAGCGTCCATCGCTTTATCCAAACGATTTGTAGTGATACTTGTAGATGTTGTGTTTGTGTTTAAAGCTCGATTATATGCGTTTTTTGCATTCGTAAAAGCTAGCTGCTGCGCGTTCACCATAAAAGGTGCGGCTACAAATAATAGGGTAATGATTGATTTTTTCATGGGTTTTTATCTCCTTTTAATTGAAAAGGTTGATATCCCCTTTTCAAACGCCGTGCCAAACTTTTATAATACCATTAATACATTGTAGCACAATAACTTATAAAAATAAGATTTTTTAGTCTTTTTTAAGGATATCTATGCCACATTTTTGCAGAATCTAGGCAAATATTTTACATATACTCTTATTATTATTTGTTTTACACTTTTCACACAAAAGTGGCACTGTGAAGTTTTGTGGCAGGTGTTTTTATGTGATTTCTATGGGCTCAACGTTTTTTATTCTGTTTATGTCAATATAGTTTTGGGAGCTTTATGGACTCACAGCGCTTTGAGCTCTGTGAGTCCTGTATGTGAGCGTGAAAAACCCCAGAAGTGGTACAACCCTCACATATACGACTCACAGTCAAGGCAATGACTGTGAGTCGCAGGTACGATTTCGCCATTTTGGGCTTGACCTTTTTCGGACTCACCCGCGAAGGCTTTCGGGGCTGTTAGTCGTAAGTACGCTTTCGCTAGAAAAGTTCAACAATAGTTCCTAGATGCCGTTCTGCAACGGCATGACCCACGGACGGATAAGTCACTTAATACCTTTCCGAAAAACCCGCTAACACCTTAAAACTTACACCTTTTCAAAATAATCACTCTCGGTGCAGACGATTATTCAGCGCCCTGCGCGAAATGCCCAATAACTCAGCAGCAATGGTTTGATTACCTTCTGTTCTACGTAAGGCTTCATCTATGAGCAAATCCTCAATTTCTTTTAATGTGGGCAATACATCATAAAATTGCACTTTAGAACTTTGATTGGGCGCTACTTCTTCATTCTCTTCTGAGACATCCACACTAAAATCAATTTTTTCTTTGAACGTATCCAACGAAAGTATACCTCCTTGATGCCGGCTTACTGCATCCACCATCATCCCTTCCAATTCCCGAATATTGCCCGGAAACGCATAATTTTTTAGTAAGGTAAACAGGGATTTGGGAACTGTTGGCTTTTTCTTTTCTAATGCATCGGAGGCTTTTCCCAACAAAAAATCAACCAAAAGCTCTAAATCCTCTTTTCGTTCTCGTAATGGCGGAATTTGAATCTTGTGACTTTGCAAGCGATAGTATAAATCAGAACGAAACTCTTTGCGTTTTTGCATTCCGTTTAAATCTTTGTGCGTAGCCACGATAATCCGTGCATTCGAAATCTTGGGCTCATCTGCTCCTAGTGGATAGTACTTATTTTCTTGAATCAAACGAAGCAATTTAACCTGCGATTCATTACTCAAATCCCCGATTTCATCTAAAAACAACGTTCCATTCTGCGCTTGTTCGATTAAACCTTTCCGTGGGGCTTCCGCTCCGGTGTAGGCTCCTTTAACGTGACCAAACAGGGTATCCGAAAATAAATTATCATCCACACCTGCAACGTTTACGGCTATCAACTCCCCTTTTCGGCCACTAGAACGGTGAATTGCTCGCGCAAACAGCTCTTTTCCAACACCGGTTTCCCCCTGAATTAAAACGGGAAGATGCGTAATGGATATGGCCTCAATATAGGTGAATAATGAACGCATGCGCTCATCTCGCGTAATGATATCCTCAAAATGTTCAGGATGTTTGATTCCACCTTCTAATAATTTTTCTTTTAATCGCAGGTTCTCGTTTCGTATTTCGGCATGTTCAATCGCACGTTTTATACTGCCCACCAAAGCTGATTCCTGAATGGGTTTCAGCAAATATTCAAAAGCACCCAATTTCATGCTATTTACCGCCAATTCCACATCATGCAAGGCTGTAAGTATAATTACCGGAATATCCGGATAGAACTCTGATACATGTTCAAGCAGTTCATAGCCACTCACATGCGGCATCGACATATCAAACAATAACACCGAAAAATGCTGTTCTTTAAGCATCTGTTTTACTTTGCGGCTATCCGAACAGGTTTGGACATTCGTGATGCGCTCCGATTTTAAAATCATTTCCGCACTGAATAAAAACTCGGTTTCATCATCAACGACTAAGATGGGTAAATTGGGAAACTTCATACCGGTAAAACTACTGTTGCTCGTGTTTGATTGTTCATG
>CAZIQX010000226.1:4678-5005 GCA_964541325.1 uncultured Chitinophagales bacterium
AAAATACAAATCTCCTCCGTGGTCTTTAATGATATTATAGGATATGGAAAGACCTAATCCGGTTCCACCTGAATCGCGCTTCGTGGTGAAAAAAGGATCAAACATGTGTTTCATTACTTCATCACTGATGCCCTTTCCTTCATCTATCACATAAATGTGAATCACTTTTTCATCTTTTTGATAGCGAGTTCGCACCGTTAATTGTTGGGTACGCTGGGTTAAAGCCTGACACGAATTGGTGAGTAAATTAATCAATACTTGTTCGAGTTTTTGAAAATTCCCTTTTATGCCCGGTAACTCTTCCCCCAAATCCAAGGTAAAACGCTC
>CAZIQX010000227.1:0-4929 GCA_964541325.1 uncultured Chitinophagales bacterium
TAGCGCATTTAAGGTACTGTGTTTTATACCACGGTCAGGCACAGAAAATTCAATGCCTAACGGAGCAATGAGTTCAGCCAGATTTGCGAGTTTTTCTCGGTCGGGTTTATCATGAACACGGTACAAGTAGGGATATACATTTTTTGATTTTTTCTTGCCTTGTGCTTCTCGCAAGTTTTCGATGTGAATCGAAACTGTTTTATTAGCTAACAACATGCACTCTTCAATCAATCGATGTGCGTTCAATCGTTCTTTAACACGAACTGAAACCGGTGTGCCTTTTTCATCCAATACAAATCGAGGTTCAGGAGTATCAAAATCTATGGCACCTTTCTTCATTCGGTTTTTTAATAGAATGCTTGCTAAATCCCAACATTTACGAATAGTTCCGGCAATTTCGTGATCGGCACCATCTAAGATGGCCTGTGCATCTTCATATGCAAAACGAAATTTTGAGTGAATCACCGATTCCACAATTTTATAATCCACTACAATGCCATCAGGGTCAACTTCCATAAAGCAGGAAAACGTTAAGGTGTCTTCATGTGGATTCAACGAACACAATCCATTACTTAATTTTTCGGGAAGCATGGGGATAACCCGGTCCACCAAATAGGTTGAAGTTCCACGCTCAACGGCTTCTTTATCAAGAATAGAATCCCTTTTCAGATAATGCGTTACATCGGCAATATGCACGCCCAAATAAAAATTGCCGTTGGGTAGAATTTCCAAACTTAAAGCATCATCAAAATCTTTGGCGTCAACCGGGTCGATGGTGAAAATTAATTCATTGCGTAAATCAAGACGACGAGCAATTTCAGATTCAGAAATTTGATTAGGAATCTGATCAACATAGGCTTCCACCTCTTTCGGAAAACTCGACTTAATTTGATTGGCTGCCATAATAGAACGAATTTCAGCCTCATTTGAGCCTTTTTTTCCCAGTACTTCAATCACTTCTGCACGAGGTAACGCCCGAGGATGCGTCCATTCTAGTATGCTAAACCGCACTTTATCTTGTGGTTCAGCTCCATTCAAATGCTCTTTAGAAACATAAAACTCATAAGGATTATTTCGTTCGTCAGGCAAAATATAAAAGGCATCCGGCCCTTCAGAAAGTAAGGTTCCCACCAAACCGGAAGCTCCACGTTTAATAATATCTATTACTTTGCCTTGCTGACGATCAAATCCACGTCCTGAAATCAATACAAATTGAACTTCATCACCGGGAAGAGCGATTCCGGCATGTTTTTTCATCACTTTGATGTCTTCCGGAAATGCAGATGATTTGATGAAACCTGTTCCATACTGATTAAATGTAATCACACCGGTAAATGTATCGGCAGGACTTCCGGTTTCTGCTTCTGCCATTTTCCAGGCTTCGGGCTTAAGTGAGAGCAAACCACCTTTGTTTTTTTCAATTGCACCTAACGTTACCAAATGTGTGATGGCTTTTTTGATTTTTGCCCGATCGATAGCTTGTTCAATTTCTATCACTTGCTCAACGATGGTAACCGGTATTTTAGCACCTTCGTTATTTTTGAAAAAATCCAGAACAACTTGTTCCAGACTTGAAAAACGTGATTTTTTTTCTGATTGCGGCATTACGTCTAGCTCGTGCGCATGATGTCGGCGATCTCTCTTTGATTTTGAAGCCGATTTTTGCTGATGTCGTTGTTTTTGCTTTTTCTTTTTTCCCATGATTCCTCTCCTTACGAGGCCGCTAAATCTTGTTTTTCCTTGGAGCCAATTCCAAAAAAGTCTTTGATATTATTCCAGATAATCTTAGGTAAATCATACCATCGATTAAATTGAACCTGATATTGTAAACCCACACCACTCACATTTTGAGCCTGATCTTGAACAGCGCTAAAGCCTCCAAGTGTTGGATCTTGCCGATAAAATACTTCAACCGAAAGAGCTCTGCTAATTTTAAAACTTGCACCTAAATCACCAATTAGATTCTGATTTGCCCCACCCGGTTGATTATTCAGGATTTGCCCTTCTCTGCGAAGCACCAAGCGGTCATCAAATAAACGTAAAGCGATACCTAAATCAGCTTGGTCAAAACCATTCAAATTCAGACCAATATCCAGATTACTAATGCTATTATTTAAAATGGAATTAATTTGATTGGATAAAAGCTGACTTAATCCGGCTTGTGTTGCATTATTTTGCAGATTATTTCCAAACGAATTTTCAGTGCCCGCTGCATTTACTGCAAAAAAGTTACCGGTAAGCAAGAGCGATGTAGCTTGAGGTAATTTTTGGTCTTCGCTGTTTAGTAAACGCAGGGCTGTATTTAAACTGGCATCTTGAAAGGTTGTGTTTGGAATTTCAAAGTAAAAATCGTTTTGTAGTGCTTCAATAGAACCGCTTAGTTTTAAAATTAAATCGACCGGAACACGTACATCCTGACCGGTAATGGGTTGCATATTCGGTCGTGAACGATAAACAGTTGTTAAATTTACTCGCGGGTTTTGCGGAGCACCTTCCCAAGAAAGTGTTCCACCGTCGTTCAAAATAAATCGACGAGTGAATAAATCGCCTCCAACAAAGTTGTAATCTCCGCCCAAGACATCAAAGAAACCATACATTTTCAGCTCTTCATCTTCCAAGGTGATATTGAGAGAACCTCCACCACGGGCTGTTAGGATTTCTCCGGTAACCGGATCGAATACTAATTCAAATTGGGTGTCATTGGCGGTACGAAACTGTAAGTTCAACTGAAAAAGTTCAGTGAATGTTTTTTTATTCGCTTGCGGTGAAGTTGCGGTTCCATTTTGAATTTGATTTCCACCGTTTTGTGCCTGCACACTTGTATTTCGCGAAACCAAACGTTCATCAAAAGATTCCACAAATTCAATGAATCGAGTTTGAGATTCTACCTTTGTTTGATCAATTAAGGGCACAGAAAGCCGAGAATTGGCCGTGGTTTGTACAGGCCCTAATGTTTCTAAAAAGGGTTTACTGATTGGACCGGTTAATTTTAAACTTCCTGTTCCTGCTACTTTTCCATAAAAAGGTACTTCACTGGAAAAACTGTTATTTAAGAATTCCATTCGAGAAATATCCACTGTTAAATCATACGACCGGTTAGGGCCAAAATAATCCATGTAAATAAATCCATCTAAAATCCCACTGCCTCCTAAACCGTCAGTAATCAACAAACTATCGAATACCACGCCTTCATGATAGCCAAAGGTGATTGGACCACTCATATAGAAATTCGTATTCAAAAACTTTGGAACTGTTAAAACCTTATTCAAATTGAATTGGGTGGAAAAGTCGAACCATCCTAACCCACCGGTTATAAACCCACCTCCCGTTGCACCGCCTTCAATTTTTGAATAAATCTGTGGAATAAAATAGTTCAAGATCCACATATCAGCTTTGGGTAAATCTATTTGGAATGCATATAGGGTATCAGAGGCTCTGAAATTAGCATCGGGGCGATACACATACCCGTTAATATCAAATTGATTTCCTCTTTTCGACTGTTTCCAATAATCAGGATGTGTTGTAGAATCTAGCAAAATGGAAATAGAAGCATCGAAACGGTCTTGGTTTGGTTCATAACGACTACTGATACTTGCATTCCCAACCGGACGTCCACCCATTTGAACATCTTCAATACTAATTACGCCTTCAAATTGAGGTATTGTGCTCAGTGTTTTGGTTTGAAAAGAACCGTCAATGGTTCCACTTAATTGATATTTAAGTTTAAATAAATCAGAAAGTTGACCCAAGTTTAAATCCTGAATTTTATAAATCATGGAATCAGTGTTTGAGCTAGATAACGTTCCATTCAAATAAATAGATTGCTCACGATTTCTAAAAATCAACTCGTTTAAATGTAGTGCTCCGGATGAATCCAACGCTAAACCAGCGGCATCACCACGCCACATATAAGCAGGATTACCCACAAATAAACGCTGAATCTGAGCATTAATAGAGGTATCACTTAACCTTGCTGTAAGACCTAAATCAACACTTCCCAACCGGCTCAAATTTTTTATTTGTACAGAGGTATGAACACTATCTTCTTGTTGCTCCAAAATAAGTTGAACATCATTAAGTTGATTATCGCCCATTCGCAATTCACCGGCTTCTGCTTTAATTACGACAGAAGCATTTTGCCTCAAATTATTTAAATTTTTTACCGTTGCTGTAAAAGCAAGTACTCCGTTTTTTAAGGTTGATTGACCCGTTACTAAACTATCGGTAATCCACTCTCCGGTTGTAACGAGTCCGCCATTCCCAATTTCAATATTCATGGATGCTTGGGATGCTACTTTTATGAGTGGAACATCTGCAAAATACGCATGAATCAACCCTACATTTTTGGAGACAAAATCAAGTTCAACACTTTGTTTTTCAGCAAAAATAGGGTTTGCAAATTCCAAAGAATCCTGTTCCTCTAATAAATACAATTCAGCAAATTGATCTTCTACAACCTTTGACCAATTCGTGAACCATTTTGCCCATTTTGTTGGGAATAAAGCACCTTTTAAATCTAAATCAAACAAAGATGAGGTTACTCGAAAGTGTCGTTCACTTGATTTGGGTCCATCTAAATCCGCATAAAACTGATGAGGGGTCAAAGTGTCGGAGTTCACAACGGCTTGAGTGATGTCTAAACTAACCAATCCAAAAATATCATCGGGTTTCAAGCCACTACCATCAACCGTTAACTTTCCATCCAATTGTGTTTCAGGCGCCATCGTTGTTAAAAGCCAATCTTGCAGATTCAAGTTTTTGAACGTGCCACTTAAATCGTACTCCGGTATAGAGTCATTGGCAAAGAAAGATCCTTTTAGATCCAATGATGTTAGGGATTTATCCAGTTTTAATTCCCAATCAATCAATCGTTTATCAATAGAAGCTTTTAAGAAGAGCGAATCAGCACTAAACGACTCATAACCCGGT
>CAZIQX010000228.1:0-1816 GCA_964541325.1 uncultured Chitinophagales bacterium
GGATAACATATTTCATACATTTTTATTTGTGTTTAAGGTTAATGATGAATAGTAGCGAGTTCGGGACAGTGAAAAAGTCGTATTGCTGACACAATGTGCGTTGCTAGATGGAGTCTGTCGTTTGAAAGACACTTCAAAACGTTATAGAACTTCAAATTTTTACGTGATTTTTGTTCTCAGCTGATTTGGTTTTCAATATTTAACAACGCAAAAACGGAAATAACACAAACTTGCGCCAATCACTTTTAACAAATCATAAATCTTACTCACATGAACGTAAAATCACCCGTTCTTCTCGGTTTATTGAGTCTTGCCTTACTCGCAAGCTGTACCGGAACCAAAAAAGCACAGCCAAAAATGGGTACAGGTGCTTCCGGTGGCGCTGCAGCTGGGAAACCAGGAAAAGGCATTCAACCCTATGAAAAGGTTATCACAAAAAAGGCAAAGTCCGATAAAGGCTTGTTTACCGTTCACAAAGTTGACGATTCCTATTTTTATGAAATCCCCGATTCATTATTAGGTCGTGAGATTTTAACCGTTTCCCGTATAGCCAAAACCGCAACCAATTTGGGTTATGGTGGGGAAAAATTAAATACACAAGTGTATCGCTTCGAGCGCATGGATAAAAAAATCCTTATGCGTGTAGTGAGCTATGAAAATGTTGCTGCTGATTCCTTGCCTATTTTTGAATCTGTGCGTAACTCCAACTTTGAACCAATTGTTCAAGCATTTGATATCAAAGCCTTGAGCAAAGATTCTACCGGAGTCGTTATTGAAGTAAATGAGTTGCTAGAAGGCGATGTTCCTGTTTTTGGCTTACAACAGCGCAATCGCGAGCGTTTCCGTGTTCGTAATCTGGACAAAAATCGCACGTTTATCATGCATGTGAACTCATACCCACAAAACATCGAAAATCGTGTGGTTTTAACCTATAATGCTACCAATCCACCATCGAACAACTCTACGGGAACTCTATCCTTAGAAATTAATCATTCTATGATTTTACTTCCAAAAGTTCCAATGATTGGTCGTATCGCTGATGATCGTGTGGGTTATTTTAGCGTAACACAAACCGATTATGGTCTTGATGTACAAAAAGCAAAAACACGTACCTACATCACTCGCTGGAGATTAGAACCAAAAGATTGGGATGCTTACAATCGTGGTGAATTGGTTGAACCGGTAAAACCGATTGTGTATTACATCGACCCGGCAACTCCTGAGAAATGGCGCCCTTACTTAAAGCAAGGTGTGGAAGATTGGAATGTAGCGTTCGAAGCAGCCGGTTTTAAAAATGCCATCCGTGCTATGGACCCTCCAACTCCGGAAGAAGATCCTGAATTTAGTCCGGAAGACATTCGCTACTCCGTAATTCGTTATTTCTCTTCTGATATTCAAAACGCTTACGGTCCGCACGTTCATGACCCACGTTCCGGTGAGATTTTAGAATCAGATATTGGATGGTATCATAACGTAATGAATTTGCTACGTAACTGGTATTTCGTTCAAACAGCAGCGGTAAATCCGGAAGCACGTGGCGTTCAATTCAAAGATGAAGTGATGGGCGAATTGATTCGTTTCGTTTCTGCGCATGAAGTGGGTCATACCTTAGGCTTACCCCACAACATGAAGGCGTCTTCCTCTTATCCGGTTGATTCTCTGCGCTCTAGAACGTTTACTGAAAAAATGGGAACTGCTCCTGCAATTATGGACTATGCTCGTTTTAACTACATAGCTCAACCCGGTGATAATGCCGCCTTGTATCCTGGGGTTGGCCCATACGATAAATACGCCATCAATTGGGGATATCGCGCTA
>CAZIQX010000228.1:1826-4858 GCA_964541325.1 uncultured Chitinophagales bacterium
AACGGATGAATTACCTACCTTACGCAAGTGGATTGAAGCAAAAGCCGGCGACCCCATGTATCGTTTCGGAAATCCTAGCCGTGTTGACCCTAACTCTCAAACCGAAGATTTGGGTGATGATGCGATGCGTGCTTCCGCTTATGGTATTGCCAACTTAAAGCGCATTGTTCCCAACTTGATGGAATGGACGAACCAAGGTGGCGAAAGCTACGATGAATTAGCTGAACTTTACGGTCAGGTTTTAGGTCAGTGGAATCGTTATATGGGTCATGTTGCAACCAATATTGGTGGGGTGTATGAAACCCGTAAATATGATAACCAAGCGGGTGTAGTTCACGAAGTAGTGCCAAAAGAAAAGCAAAAACGTGCCGTTGATTTCTTGGTTAAAGAAGCTTTCAATACACCAAAGTGGATGATCAACGAAGATATTTTACAACGCGTTGAGTCGAGTGGTTTTATTGAGCGCTTGCGTGGTGCCCAGGCTCGAGCTTTGTATTTGGCTTTAGATATGGAAAAAATGCAACGTTTAACCGAAGCAGAAGCCTTATTGGGTAACAAAGTATACACCTTGAGTAATTTGATGAATGATGTTACTGATGGTGTTTGGACTGAATTGAAATCAAATACAACTATTGATGTGTATCGCAGAAATTTACAGCGTGCGCATATCGAGCGATTAGAGTATTTGATGACCGGTGAAGCTCCGAATATTCCTGCAAGTTTTATTGCATATAGCGGAGGAACACGCGTAAACGCTTCTCAGTCGGAAATTCGTCCTGAAGCTCGTGCACAACTCTTACGCTTAAAAGCAGATATTGCAGCAAGTGTAAATCGTGTGCGTGATACCGCAACGAAAAACCACTTGGTTGATGCATTAGCTCGTATTAATGACATTCTCGATCCTAAGTAATCGTTAGGTTTCTGAACTACGTATAAGCCCTGCTGGAAACAGCAGGGCTTTTTTTGTAACGAAAATGTTGAAACATGCTCGACTTCAAATCTATTGTTAAAATCCCAGTCAGTAACCACGTTTATATTAAGTAGTAGCGATTAGAGAAGGGATGTAATAAACACCTTTCGAGTTATTTTTGCTACATTTAGAAAAAGACTTATAACCATGACAGATTTAACATTATATCAAAAAATTACTTCACTTCCCGACTCTGTTAAAAAAGAAGTGGATGATTTCATTGAGTTTGTAATTCAAAAAAACAAGGGTGAAAAAGAATCTAAAAATCACCCCAAAGCAGGATTCTTAAAAGGGACGTTTAAAGTAAGTGATGATTTTGATGAGCCTTTAGATGATTTTAAAGACTATATGTGATGAAAATCTTACTTGATACCCATGTTTATATATGGTTTGCCGAGGGAGATCGTCGATTAGGAAAAACCCTGGAAACTGAATTGGAGTCGCCCGAAAACCAATTATTTCTAAGTATTGTTTCAATTTGGGAGATGGCTATAAAAATTCAATTAAATAAATTGAACTTAGCAAAAGACTTAAAACAGATAATTAATGATTCAATTACAGGTGGAATAGAAATTCTTCCGCTTTTACCTAGTCATGTGTTTAAGGTAAGTGAATTAGAAATGCATCATAGAGACCCATTTGATAGAATAATTATTGCTCAATCACTGGTTGAAGAAATGCATATAGCTACTGAAGACGAAATGTTTTCAAGTTACTCAATTAAGAAAGTTTGAGATTACGTGCTCCATTTCAAGTCCATTGTAAAAATCACATCTACCAACCCTGAGCTAAAAGAAGTTTGGGGTAAAACCGGCGAAATTATTGGACGCAGTGACCCCTACGAAGACGGCTCATTCGATTGGGGCGTCTTTATTTTTGATACAGAAGAAGTATGGCAAATTCATGAGTCGGATTTATGTCTCGAAGCGTAGCAAACGTGCATTAAGGATTGCAGCGGTAGCCCACAGAAAGCTTTTTAAATTTTTGATGATTGATTGATGATGTATGATTTTGTGCGGATACCAACGTTTTTCCCGGCAATCGCAAAAAGCTTTCGAGGACTACAAGCGGAAAGCCTGACCCCGAACAAGCGCAGCGAGTGAGTGGGGAATGCCCAAAAAAGCTTGAAGATGGAAGTGGGAAGCTAGAAGGAAAAAAGCCAAAAGCCAAAAGCCAAAAGACGAAAGCTAGAAGCTTAAGGCTGAAAGCAAAAAGCAAAAAGCATAAAGCTGAATGCGGTAAGAGTTTATGAGCCTAATTAACAATCATTGATCGTCCATCAATAATCACTTTAAACCTTTACACCTTTACAACTTTATACCTTTTTCTAAAACCTAAAACCTTACAACTAAAACCTGCTTAATCAATAAACTATCGTCTGCATAGCGTGAGCAGGAATCGTTAACTCAATGGCTTGCAATTCAATATAGACTTTGTACAGGATATCGTTATCGGTTTGATTCATTACTACCGTAACCATTTTTCCATCGGTGTTGATAAATCCGGTGCTTAACAAGGCGCTTCGGCTGGAAACCGTACTTACACGTTTGGCTTCGGGACGAATAAATTTTGAAAAGTGACCAATATAATAGTAGGTTGGCGTGAAAATAAGTTCGTCAGTGCGGGTATCGGCGTGAATAGGCGCAAAACAAAAATTGCCCACGTGATTGGGTCCGCCGGTTTCATCTAATAAAATATTCCAATCGGTCCAGCCCACCGTTCCATTTTGAAAATCATGAATCATGCTGCGTCCATAGCGCTCGGCATTTGGCCAATACTGATAGCGGTCGGGGCTGAATTTTTCCACACAGCCTTCGGTGAATAACAATTTTTTATCGGGATAGGACTCGTACACATTGCGCAAGTTGCTGTACATGTTTTCGCCGCCTGTCCAGTTTTCGTACCAATGAAAACCAATTCCCCAGGCATATTTAGCGGCATCAGGGTCTTCAAAAATGACGCTTGCCCGACGTGCAATCAAATCGCGATTGTGATCCCAAACCACAATGTTTTTATCGCCTAAGCCTTCGCGATGCATAATCGGTCCTAAGTGATTTTTTAA
>CAZIQX010000229.1:0-2360 GCA_964541325.1 uncultured Chitinophagales bacterium
GTAACCGTTATTCCTAAGCAAGTGATTCATTGCCATTAACTTAACTATTACCGTTATTTTTTTTCCCGGTTTTGTTGGTAATTTCACATAAGGAATTTCAATCCCAAGAATATTTACTGTTTGTTGATCTAAACCGGTTCGTTCAATGTGTGAGGTTTCATCCCACAAAAATAAATCCACTAATACTTCTAATCGTTTTTGATAACGAACAGCCCTTATACCAAACATCGACATGATATCTATGATACCTAAACCGCGAATTTCCATAAAATGGCCGTTTGTATCGGTTGAGCTTGCCATTAAGACATTACTTTTCTTGGTGAGCATGATAACATCATCTGCCACAAGACGGTGACCTCGTTCAACTAAATCAAGAGCAACTTCACTTTTCCCAATTCCGGATTTACCCGATATCATAATACCAATGCCGTACACATCAACCATTGAACCGTGCACCATAGTTTGTTCTGCAAATTGATCATCGAGATAATCACGAAGCAGGAACATAAATCGGGTTGTTTCAACTTGGGTTTTAAAAATAGGCGTTTCGTACTGAGTTGCCAGATCTATTAAAGGTTGTGAAAGTTCGTTTCCGGCAGTGAGAAATAAAACAGGAATATGATATTTGAGAATACTTTCGAATGATTTGAGTTGTTGTTCAATCGAAAGGTGACGTAAGTATTGAGTCTCTGTATTTCCTAAAACCTGAATACGTTGTGAAGTAAATAAGTCGAGGTATCCGGCCAATGCCAAGCCCGGTCGGTGTAACTCAGCTTCTGAAACATAACGACTCGCACATGCCTCATTGCCGGTAACAACTTCTAAATCATTAATAACTTTTCGTTTAAGTTGTTCGATTAGTTCTGAAACCGGAAACTTATCTGTTACAGGTAGTGGTTTGATTTCTCCAATTGGCATGTGCGAGTAATTTAAAAATTAACGGGTAAAGTGTTTTTCTTTGTGCTTAATCAATTGTCGTTTTAGATTGTCAACCACTTTGTTGATTGCCATTTCATACGATTCAGCTGATTCGCCGGCTACCAGCGTGTGCCCCGGAATGTGTAGCGTTATTTCAATTCTTTGTGGAGTATCAGGGTGTTCAAAAGGTTCTGCTACAATAGAAACATCCTGAATATGATCAAAATATTTGGAAAGTTTAGCTACGGATTCTTCTGCATAATCTTGTAATCGTTGAGATGCATTAAAATGGCGTGCTGTGAATAGGACTTTCATAAGACCTCCTGTTAGTTTTCTGTTTTTTCTAGTTGAGCTCTAGGATGAGCTGATTTATAAATTTGCTTAAGTCGTTCCACACTTGTACTGGTGTACACTTGAGTTGCAGCTAGGTTCGCATGACCAAGCATTTCCTTTATGGCAGTAAGTTCTGCACCGTTATCCAACAAATGAGTTGCAAACGAATGACGCAAAATATGTGGACTTTTTTGAGGATGTTCACTTACTCGGGCTAACTCTTTCTCAATAAGTTTTTGAACAAGTCGAGGATAAATGGGGGAACCTTTTTTGGTTAAAAACAAAAAAGTGGTATCCGTATTTGTTTTAAGAAGCTCTGAACGAGTTTCAAGGTGTTGTTTTAAAGCGGTTTTGGCTTTGGAACCAAAAGGAATGACACGTTCTTTTGCACCCTTTCCCAACACTTTTATCTGCTGTTGAGTAAAGTTAATGTCTTTTAACGACAATTGCACCAATTCACTTAAACGAATTCCACACCCGTAAAACAACTCTAAAATCGCAGTTTTTTGATTACCCCAAGCGGTTTTATCATCTTGATAATCAAACAACCGTTCTGCTTCTTGTTTGGTTATACTTTTGGGTAAACGTTTATCTTTTTTAGGACTGATGATACCCGTTGTTGGATTTTGAGTAACGTATCCTCGTTTAAGAGCAAATTTGAAGAAACTTTTTAGACAAGCAATCTTTCGTGAAATGGATGTCTTCTTGAGTTTTTGTTGATCTAAGTTAGCAAGCCAAAGTCGAATATGTGATTTTTGAATGCGTTCGATTTCAAGAGTCTCCTGTTGGGTTATTTCTTGCACAAACGACATAAATTGACCCAAATCGGTTTCGTACGAAATCAGTGTGTGTTTAGAATAGTTTTTTTCTACTCCCAAATATTGAAAAAACTTCTTTTGTAGTTCCATCATACCCCTGCAATCTATTTGATTCGCATGAAAAAGGGAAGTGTTGTTCTATCATATTTGGCTTTTTTTCAAAAAAAAAGCGATTCCTATGAATCGCTTTTATAAATCAGAGTAGGTAAGTACTTATTTCCAAATAGATTGAATTGAATAACAATCTTCAGAATCTAAGTCATCCTTTATCGTTACGGAAACGCCTTGTTT
>CAZIQX010000229.1:2370-4838 GCA_964541325.1 uncultured Chitinophagales bacterium
GATTCAATAACCTTGATTTTTACAGGAAGAAAAGAATCTTCTAGGTAATTACAGATTTCTTTGTACAAGTTTTCGTAGGACGAAACTTTAAGCTTCATTTTTTGCATAAAATGTAAGCCTTGCATTGCATCAAACTTTCCAATCTGTTGAATCACATCTTTTTTGTTCAATTGTTGTGCTTCAATATGATAATGTAAATCAATCAATAAACTGATGGAGTACCAATCATCAACATCAATTTTTTTTCGTAATTCAATTTGTTGAGGTAATTCAAGTTTCGCAATGATGGTTTCAAGCGTCGATTTTGAATAGGTGGTCTCAATAAATTGAATCGTGTTACGAATAAGAAGACCTTTTACCTTCGAATTCGTAAGCTTTGTGCGGTCTTTTAACCGGTTTTTACTCAATTGCTCAATAAAATACGTTGCAGTCATAATAGGTATTACTAGTCAGAGTACTGTCTGTTATGTGGTAAACTATGCTACCTACTATCTTGTTCCAAAGTTAAGTAAAAAATTGAAAAGAAAAGGTTAATCCTTACTTATAAAAGGCTTTTTCCAGAAAAAACTCGAGAATCGTATATGCTTGATTATAAATAGTATAATTCAAAGACTTAAAATCATCTTTCGTTGAATGATATGGTTGTTTGCCGTTATTTGAGTAAAAATAAAAACCATCGGTACCTGAAGACAAAAACCAATAATGGTCACTATTCGGGGCATTTGGTCGAGGTTTGAGACTCGCCTGGTTCGATTCAGCGATTTGTTCTAGGATTAAATAAGCGTTGGAAGTTGTGTCGATACCAACAACTCCAAAACTTGAATCACCGGAAGCGGTCATATCAAGGTTAATCAAATATTGAATGGGAAATAATGTATTGGACTCAATCAAATATTTCGAACCTAATAAACCAATTTCTTCAGCATCGGTAAGAACGAGTTGTATACGTTTACCTTGATTTAAAAACCGCAAAAAAAGTTGCGTTGCCAATGCTACGCCGGAAGCATTATCGTTGGCTCCATTAAAAACAAGTGAATCTACTAGTGTTCCTAAATGGTCGTAATGCGCCATCAAGGTGATTTTTGGCTCAGAACTAATCACAGATGAATCGTTAAGAATTATATTTTCAATAGGATAGGGTAGTTGTTGTGAAATTAATTCAATCTGTAGCTCATCACCCGTTTTAAGTTGATTCGGTTTAACAAATAAAATCGGAAAAGGTAGAGATTCTATCTGTGGTTGATAAAACAATTGATTTTGTTCAAGAATTAAGCCTTGCATTCCCTTTTTCAGCCACTGAGGAAGATTCTCACGTTGAGTTGGAAATGCTTCTTGTGTTGTGTAAACAAAAAAGGCGGAGCTTACCATGTTTTGATTAAAATCGTCAGCATGAATTACATTCACATCGCCGACAAAAGAGAGAGAACCGGCATGAGGAACAATATCAGGTAAGACTTCAAGATATTTCGAGTTGTTCTGTTTTATTTTCGCTTTTTCTATGTGATGTATCTTAATTGTATCGTGCGTTACTCGTTGTACTAAGTAGGGGTATTCCGCATGTTTTTCAATAAAATCAAGAATCACGGATAATGACTTTTGTTTTCCATTGTTATAGGCTGAGCGTCCCCAAAGTGAATCAGATGATAACTGTTTAATAAGCGTGAATGATTTCAATGTATCAGTTTGAGCACATACATTTGAAGGAATTACCAAAATAAACCAGATACCCAATAAAATTAGAATTTCTGGAAGCCCTTTCATATCTCTCTTTAATCCATTAGATTCAGGAATATTCAACTTTTGGGAATTAGAAGGAACATTACATCTATGAATAGAATTGCTCATGTATTAGCGGTATCCGTATGGTTTATAGTATCAATTGTAGGTTCGCAAGCCAACGCGCAGCAGGCTTTATTACAAGAAGCCAATTTAATCAAAGAAAAAGATTATCAAAAAGCCCTCAATTTATATTCAGAGGTATTGCAGTCCGACCCTAATAATTTTGAAGCAGTATGGAATGCTGCTTTTTTGCACACGAAAATTGGGAATCGTGCGAGTTCAAAAGAGGATAAAGAAAAACATTTTAAATTAGCGATGTCTTTATCTGAGAAATCACTTCAATTAAATCCAAATTCTGCTAATGCTCACTACGTGTATGCTGTTGCACTAGGCAGAATGGGGGATATTATGGGTGCACGAGAACGTGTCCAAAATTCAACATTGATAAAGCAACATTCGGAGAAAGCGATTGATTTAGATCCGAATCATGCAGCTGCATGGCACATTTTGGGCAAACTTCATTATCGCTTACATAATTTGAATATGGCTGAAAAAGCTGCTGCAGCTGTTTTATTTGGGGGGCTTCCAAGTGGTGTTAGCACAGAAAAAGCGGCAGAATACTACCAAAAAGCAGTAAGCTTAAGAGGTGATTATTTATTATATCGGTTTGATCTTTCAGTAGCACTTAT
>CAZIQX010000230.1:0-4833 GCA_964541325.1 uncultured Chitinophagales bacterium
TGTGTTTGGAAAGCCCATTCGCTCCAGCATTTGGGCACAAACTTTACATCGCGAAATTCCCGGTGCAGTTGGAACATCCGGTTCAGATGCAACGCAATTGGATGAATGGATTCGATGGGCGAATGTTGTACAACTTAACCAAGGCACACATCCATGGAAACTTCATCTTAATGCTGATCTGTATCGATTAAATTATCGCGATAGCTTATTAGCCGATGCCGGTTCTGATGAGTTGAGCAAAAGTTTGACATACAAAACTCAGGTTAAAACCTCGAAACGCCTGTTTTTCAGAGACTTTTTATGGTCGGATATATCTTTGGAGCGCTTAGATGTATGGGTGGAAACTAATAATTTTGAGTCGATTAAATCACGCGGTATTTCCCGTTTTACATCTCATAGCACTTGGCAGGTAACTCCGAGTTGGTACGTGTATCCAATTCTCCAACTCGAATATTATTCTGACTTTGGTGCGGCTGTTAGTCCCTTATTAGGAGTTTCATGGGAGTGGATTCCACACCAATTTCAATGGTATGCCAATGGGAGTCGTGCATTTACACCTCCATCATTAAATGCATTGTATTGGCCGAATTTAGGTGATCCCAATTTAAAACCGGAAGACGCTTACAAACTGGAATTCGGGTATCGTTTTCGAAAAAAGGAATCTTCGTGGAGTCTTCTGCATAGTTCATCCATTCTTTGGGCTGATATTTCAAATGGGATACAATGGATTCCTGTTCAGTCGCAATGGCGCCCGCAGAATATCCTTGAAATTGAACAGCGTGCGTTTAATTCCAGCATTGACATCCAATTCAAACAGCAAAATTGGAAAATCCGCTCAAGCACGCAACTCAATGTGGTGCGCGCCATTATTGCAAAAAGTCGTTTTGATGGGGATGCCACGCTCGGAAAACAGTTAATGTATGTACCGGATGTTCAGGTAAAACAATTTCTGGAAGCCACCTATCACAGCATTTCGATTCAATTGAGTTTGCAACGTGTGGGAAATCGATTTATCAATTTAAGCAATTCCAATTGGTTAGACCCCTACAATCAGGTAGATGTTTTTAGTTCGTACCAACTAAGATGGAATCGCTTGCAGTTACAAATTGGATTACATATCCAAAACCTAACCAATGAACAATTTTCTGTGGTTCAGGGATTTCCTGTTCCCGGACGCAACTACACACTAACCCTATCAACAACAGTTAACTAGACACAACACACATCATGAAAAAACACGTACTTTTCGGATTAGGATTGATAACAATAGCCACTATATCGGCCTGTAAAAAAGACAGAGATTCTAACGATATTACAGCATCGGTGATTATTGTAAATCAGGGCAATTTTGGCAGTTCAACCGCAGATCTTTCCGTCTATGACCCTGAAACAAATGCGATCACCAATAATGCGTTCTCAGCTGCAAATCCGGGAGCCCAATTGGGAGATGTGGCACAGTCCATCATACAAATTGAAAACGAATTATTTATTGCTATCAACAATTCTCGAAAAATTGAAGTTGTTGATGCACAAACACTTGAAAGAAAGCGAGTTATTGAACTGCCGCAAGGTAATTATCCACGATACATGGCAATTGGAAATGCCAATGAAATTCTTGTGAGTAATTTATTTAATCCTCATGTGCTTCGAGTTGATCATCAAACCGGAGACGTTTTGGGTGAAATCAATCTTGGATTTGATTCTGAAGGATTAATTCGTGTAGATAATTCGGTTTGGGTTACCTTACCGGGTTCATGGCCATCCTATAACAATACCATTGCCATAATTTCATTACAAGATTATTCATTTGAAACCATTGAAGTTGGTGTAAATCCTACACGATTGGTGTACGATGGTTTGGATAAAGTTTGGGTTCTTTGTGCCGGAACCTGGGGCGAAAATAACTCCGGTTTGTATGTAGTCAATCTGGATTCGAAAGAAGTGGTTATAACGATTCCTTTAAGTGGTAGTCCTTCAGATATGACTTATAATGTAAATGCACGAGAGTTGTATGTGAATACATCTTCTAAGCTACAAGTCTATAATACGGTGACGACTTCATTAAAGACTGATTCACTACAAAGAGGTGGTTTTTATGCCATTTCCTACTCCAATTTCGATAATAAAATCTATGGAGTTGATGCACTCGATTTTGTGCAAAACGGTTTGCTCTATATTTACGAAACCAATGGGAATCAAGCACATACGGATACACTTCGTGTAGGTGTAGTTCCGGGATTTATTCACTTTGCGCAACAATAATTACGTATGTGTATTCACGAAACTTCTTGTTGTCCACGTTGCGGGTCAGAAATGACCTGCAAGGTGGGAAATATCACTCAATGCGATTGCTTTTCGGTCAACATTTCTGATGAAACACGTAATTATTTAACAAAAACCGATTATGGATGTGTGTGTAATCGGTGTTTAATGGAGTTAAATCGAAAGATGGGTGAAGTTTTACAATATCCCTTTCCAACACGAAAAGAGCAATTTGTGGAAGGTTTACATTTTTATCGCGATGCTGACCGATGGGTTTTCACCGAAGCTTATCATATGGCTCGTGGCTACTGTTGCGGCAATAATTGCAGGCATTGTGCTTACCGTGTTCGTATAGTAGCGGAATGATAGATTTAGTTAATGCAAAAAATACGAGTCTTGATCTTTGGTATGTAGCCATTGTTCAGCAATAACGTGCAATCTAAAGGCTAAGAAGTAGGGAAGATTTAATAGGTTAAATGACCTATCTTTGTGGAATGTTTGAACCTTATCAATTCTAATTGGACCATGATAAAGTCGGATGGCTCGATTATGTTCAACCTCTCCCATAAATAATTGCAAAGATTTTAATGAACCACCTGTTCCTGACTTAACTTCAACAGGTATGAGTTGCGAACCTATAGGAATCACAAAATCTACTTCCGCATCAGAACCTTTAGCATCTCTTACCCAAAAGTGTATCGAATGACCTGCTTCTCTTGATGCACTGAACAATGCTTGTGCAGTAGCTAATTCAATTAGCTTACCGCGG
Source organism: uncultured Chitinophagales bacterium (assembly GCA_964541325.1). Classification (GTDB taxonomy): domain Bacteria; phylum Bacteroidota; class Rhodothermia; order Balneolales; family M1805; genus M1805. The sequence goes on from CAZIQX010000230.1 coordinate 3,032, forward strand.
TAAGCATCTTGTAAATCCTTTTTTAAAATAAGTTCTTGTTGCAAATTAAGTGCATTGCACAACAAGCCGGTATCAGGAGGGAGAAGTCTAGGTGATTTTCGTTTGTCTGGCAGAAAAGGTAACTGAGTACTTGTAATTGGGTAGATTAGTTTAAGTAAAAAAGCACGCTCTAAAGTTCGTAAGCCCTCCGACATTTCCCTAGATCTATAGTTGGATTTTCCAAACCCATGAAAGGTAATTCTGTTTCCTGCCTCTGAATAAATACTAGATAAAATGTGACTTAACTGTTTATTGGTGCTTTCTGAATTTGCATATTTTGGTATATCATCCAAATAACTTTGATTGAGCTGTTTATAAATTCTTTGTAACTCAACTAAGTTTTTATGTTGAACGAAAGATTTTACAGCTGAAGGCATTCCGCCTATTATGATGTATTTGTTATACCAATAAAAAACATCGTCTAAAACAAACTCGGGAATACGATTGCTGTTTATAATCTCTACTAGTTCCGGTTTATTAATGGCTAGAAGAAACTCGGGAAAAGTAACGGGATGGAGAAATAAATAATCTACTCTGCCAACCGGAAAATTTTCCTGAACATCAAAAAGTGATTCTAATAGCGAACCGGCCGTGATTACGAATAAGTCAGGTCGCTCTTCGTATAAATAACGAATTGCAGAAAATGCTTTAGCTTCTTCCTGAATTTCATCGATAAAAATTAAGGTTGGTTCATTGGTATATTTAAGGGATGTTTTTTTTAAGTATCCAATTTCATCTAATAATGATTCAATAGATTTAAAGTTAGTAAACGGATTTCTGTCTTCCGGTATCTCAAGATTTAGTTTGATGTAGCGTGAAAAGGATTGAGCGTATAAATCAACCAAGGTGCTTTTTCCAACTTGACGCATGCCTCGGATTACCAAAGGTTTTCGATTCTCGCTATTTTGCCAACGTTCTAAATCATTAAGAGCTTCACGATAAAAACCAGATTGCATGTAGGCTGTATTTAAATAAATCTGAATTAGATGATTGTCACAAAGGTACGGATGTTCTCAATAAAAATTGTAACAAAGTAACGGTTGTTTTCTAAAATATTTGTAACAAAGTAACGGTTGTTTTCTAAAAAAGTAAAGAGTTGTAGAGGTTTAGAGTATTCAGTAGTAAGTATTCAGTAGTAAGTATTCAGTAGTAAGTATTCAGTAGTAAGTAAGCGCTGCGCGGTACCTTCGGTATCAGTAGTAAGGGGTTAGGGTATTTATGCTTTATGATGTAGTGCCGAAAGGTAATTATCAACAATTAGTTCCATTTTTCAATTGATTTTAATTAGCAATAAAGATTAACATCAGCCATCAGCCATCAGCCATCAGCCATCAGCCATCAGCCATCAGCCATTTCTTTTATGTTGCCGTTGATGGTAATCTTAATAACACTCGTGTCCCTTTATGCACTTCAGAGGTAATAATTAACTCGCCATGATGCATCATCACAATCTTTTGAGTTAACGGTAAACCGATTCCAAATCACTGAAACATTCTAACGTTAGTAGCCCGAAAGAAAGGCACGTAAATATTTCGTATCTCATCCTCAGGTATGCCAACACCGCAATCTGTAACGGTAACTTCAATGAAATCTGAGGAACATTTCAGTTGAACATCAACCGGGGCGTTATTCGAAAATTTGCAACCATTTTCGATGATGTTGGTTAAGGCAATTTTTATCAAATCCTGACTTCCGCGCGCAACTAATTGTTCAGGGTCTTCAGGCAATTCATCCAAATGTATCGTAATCTTATTGGCTCTCTT